>JAHZJL010000149.1 GCA_022600935.1 Gammaproteobacteria bacterium | reverse complement strand
ACCAGTAATGGCAATCTTCCGCAATGATCAAGATGCGCATGGGTTAATAACACATAATCAATCTCAGCTGGATTGAAACCGAAGGGTGTGTGGTTCTCTTCTTCGATTTCACGCCCACCTTGAAACAAGCCACAATCGACAAGTAGTTTTTTACCCGCAACTTCGAGTAAATGGCATGAACCTGTCACACCTTGTGCAGCGCCGTGAAAGCTGATTTTCATTAGATAGACTCCTGAGACTCAACCGGGTTTGTGATTTGTGTGGTTGCTTTATCTTTGACAGTCAAGAAATCTGTTTATTCGTATTCAGGATTGGCAATACAACAGGCTAAACCTTGTTTTAGAACAGAATCCAGCGCTATCTCGTTCGTCGAATGCGTAATACTGTCGCAACTCCAGATATTATCTACTCCTGCGTTATACAATCGCTCCAGGGAATTGCCTACAAACAAAGCATGTGTAACAAGCACTGAAAGCGATGCAGGAGAATGGGTTAATACTGCTTGAACAGTTGTTTCCAGCGTATGACCCGTGCTAGCCACATCATCAATTATGACAACATGACGGTTGCTGAAATCAAAAACGGGAAGAACGATCTCTACATCAGCATCACCCGTGCGTTGTTTGCTGGCAACACAAAAGTCAACAGATTCTTTTGTCATTGTATTGGCGATGGCCTCAACCCATTGCTGTGACTCACGGTCTGGCCCTAGCAATACTGGATTATTAAAACCCTTTTGTAAAAAATCAGCGATTGGTTGTGTCGCTGATAGATTCAAAGCAATATCAGCCGGAACCGCCTGCTCCAATGAATGAATTCGATGCAAATGTGAATCAACCGTTAATACAGAATTAAAATGTTCTGCCAGTAGTTGACCAATGGCACGTTGACTAACGATTTCGCCGGGTTGAAAAGCTCTATCCTGGCGCATATAACACAAATAGGGGACAATCAGTGTGAGCGTTTCTACCGACTGTTCGCGTAACCCACGTGCTGCAAGCAAGACTTCAAGCAATTTATTATTGGGATGATCGAGACTGCGATAAATAATCACGTGGCTGGGTAGTTCAAGCGGCAAGGTCAATTTGCTTTCGCCATCTGGAAACTGATGTACATTGATTTCAGCAAAGGGTAACTCGCTCAACCGAGCCAGGCGCTGCGACTGTGAATAAGAATCAGCAAAAGACAGGATGAGGGGCAGCTGATTCATGACAGTGTTGCAATCTGGTAAGCATTGTCAGTTTCACTGGCTTGCTTGGCAAAATTAAAGTCAGCATTAAATTCTGCATGAATGGTATACAAGGGCTCATCCTTGTCAACTGTATCGCCTATTTTTTTATGCAAATCCACACCAGCTTCTTTATCCAGTGGTGCACCTGCCAAATGTGCAATCTGCGCCAATTGCAGATTGTCTATTGCTTCAATTCGCCCAGCTGCTTGTGCCGCAACCTGATGCTGCAACTTACCAGGTCTGGCTGTATAGTCACTCGCGCCTTGTGCCTGGATAATCGACTGCATCTTTTGTAGTGCACGCCCCGACTCCAGGATATCACGCGCCAGACGATAGCCTTGACCACCTCTGACATCCGTATCAAATTCCAGAATTCTGCCTGCCAGTTGCAAAGCTTTCTCGCGAAGATCCAACGGTGCCAGTGGGTGGTTTTCGAGTACCCGCATGACATCTCGTGCTTCCAGTACTGGTCCAATGCCATGTCCGATAGGTTGTCGCCCATCTGTGATGATCACTTCCAGCGTCAAGCCCATACTATCACCGACATATTCAAACAATTTACGCAGCTTCATTGCATTGGTTTGAGAACGTATTTTAGCTGTCGGCCCAATCGGAATATCGATTAATAAATGAGTCGATCCGGCAGCGACTTTCTTAGACACAATAGAGGCGACCATTTGCCCGGGTGAATCCATTGTCAGTGGTCGCTCCACGGCAATTAAAATGTCATCGACCGGAGCCAGTTTAGATGTCCCGCCCCAAGCCAGAAAAGCCCGTTCATGAGTGACCAGATGATGCAAGATTTCGGGGTTCAGATCAACATTGGCTAACACTTCCATGGTATCGGCTGTGCCAGCTGGCGAGGTAATTGCGCGGCTGGAAGTTTTCGGCATCAACATGCCGTGTTCAGCGACAATCGGAACCACGAGCATACTGGTACGATTTCCCGGAATACCACCGATGCAATGCTTATCCACCACTAATGGTTCGTCCCAGTGTAATTGCTCTCCAGTTTGAAGCATAGCGCGGGTTAAATACAACACTTCATCGCGATCCAGTCCACTTACAGCACAACCGACCAAATAGGCTGCGATTTCAATTTTTGAATAACTGTTTCTAGCGATATCCTTGTTGATCGCCAGATAATCCTCAAACTGCAAGCGCTCCCCTCTAATTTTGCGATGCACGGCTTTGATTGATTTTGGTGCGCTCGCATGTGCAACTCTGACAGCACTGCCTTCTGACACGGCAAATTGGTGAAAGACCTGCTCACTCAATCCAAGTTCCTCAGGCCTTGTAATGGAAATATCATCAACAATGTTGAGTACAGCGATTACTGAAGTACCATTCTCATCACAATTCACTTCAATCTTGTTCAAGGCCTGAAAACCTTCACTGCGATATAGCTCACAATCGCGGTGTAAATAAGCAACGTTTTCCTTGTAGGTATCAATTGCTACACGACGCAGTTTTAATGTTGTGATTTCCATTGGAGCCTCTTGAATTGTATTGACTCAGCGTAATCAGTGGCTGATTCGTTACAGTAACATTAAATTTAGTATCCGCTATATGACAATTATCAATACTGCTTGCAGTCTAAAGGCATATGCTAATAACAGTGATCAATCGACAATGGAATGTAAGAGAAGTACATTGCACGATAAGCAAAATATTATGACTGACTCGGCCAGTTGACCTGATAAACGTAACAAGGAGATTTACTATGAATAATCCAATTGTTAGTGAAATACAAGATTTTGGACGCTTTACACTGGTTGTTGGCGTGATTCTGTTTCTACTAGGCAGGATTGGATTAAACCAAGCATTTAGTCGTTGTCGCTGTACTAGTATTGATTGATCTCTTAGCAGGTGTTGTGGCATTGTCCTTGTTACTCTCAATTTATCTGTTACTGGATGCCTCCGGCAGTTTTTATTTGGCTTATACCATGTATCCAAACTATGGTTGGGGCTGGATGACTGTGAACGGCATTGCATCTCTGGTACTTGCAATTTTTTTATTGCTTGGATGGCCAAAAACCACCCCCGTTGTTCTGGGTTTTTTTATCGGTATCAGTCTGGTATTTGATGGCTGGGTGCTAATGATGATCTGGTGGAGGAGTCGACACTTAGAATTATTAAGGTAGTCGAATCGATTATATCCGACTGTTTAGCTGAACCTGTCAGTTTGCTATTACTGACGATTTTCTAAGTTGTTACTCACAGTCGTTGTGTTCTGTATATTTTTTTT
>JAHZJL010000016.1 GCA_022600935.1 Gammaproteobacteria bacterium | reverse complement strand
GTTTACAGTAACCAGGAATTGTGTGAAACATGGAGACAGTGACTCAGGACAAGCGTACAGCCTAATACTTTTTTAAGACCAGCTGAGTTACTGTAAAATAAAAACCCATGATCGATCAATCTCATCAATTAACTTGAGTGCTATGCCAAGTTGGATAGCGTCTAAATCATCTACTAACAGTGAGTGTCAGCGTTGAATACTATCGTATCGGAAGTTTCAGAAATCGATTTGTCTCAGTTTGAATCCAATTTGAGCGAGCTAACAGAATCTGATGATCCATATAAACTATTTGCTGATTTGTTGGTAAAACAAGGCAAATTAGGCAAAACTGAACTGCGTCGTGCCGAGCGTCTCACAGCCCAATCCCAACAAGATAAACTGCCTGCTTTATTACTAAAATTAGGTATGGTTGCAGAACGCGATGTCACGTCAGCTCTGGCTGAAGTCAGTGGCTTGCCACTCGTTGAAAAAACTGATTATCCAGAGATTCCTACTTTGGAAAATTCAATCTCCCCACGCTTTATGAAAACACACCGGGTGGTTGGACTCTCCATTGATGAGGAGAAAGCCAGCGTGGCAGTTGCAGACCCATTGGATTTATATGTTATCAGTGCCTTGCGTTTGGCTTGTGCCAGGCCTGTATTGCTGAGCGTCGGATTAGCGACCGAAATTGAAAATGCAGTTGAAAAACAGCTCGGTAGCGGCAAATCTCAAATGGGACAACTGGTTGATACAATTGATGGCGATGGTGATTACGATGAAGATGATGTTGAGCATTTAAAAGACCTGGCCAGCGAAGCGCCGGTGATACGCATGGTCAGCCTGATCATGCAGCGTGCGGTTGAATCCAGAGCTTCAGACATACACGTTGAACCATTTGAAAATCAATTAAAAGTAAGGCTGAGAATTGACGGGGTATTACGTGAAATTGAAGCACCACCAGTGCGCTCAACTGCTGCAGTGATATCTCGTATTAAAATCATGGCTAAACTCAATATTGCTGAACGTCGCTTACCGCAGGATGGTCGCATCAAAGTTCAGGTTGTTGGTAAAGAACTTGAATTACGAGTGTCTACAGTGCCAACCATGCACGGTGAAAGTGTCGTTATCCGGTTATTGGATAAAGATAATGTGGTACTGGATTTTGAATCCTTGGGGTTTCGAGGCAAACCGCTCAACCAGTTTACAGAAGTACTTGAGATTCCTCACGGAATTGTGCTGATTACTGGGCCAACAGGTAGTGGTAAAAGTACCACGCTTTACACAGGATTAAATAAACTCAATTCGCCAGAGCGAAAGATTATCACAGTTGAGGATCCAGTCGAGTATCAATTACCTGGAGTCAACCAGATACAGGTTAAATCGCAAATTGGTTTAACCTTCGCAGGAGCACTGCGATCGATTGTGCGGCAAGACCCGGATGTCATTATGATTGGTGAGATGCGTGATCTGGAGACTGCGCGTATCGCTGTTCAATCTGCATTGACAGGTCACTTGGTTATGTCAACATTACATACCAATGATGCGGCGGGTGGGATTACCCGCCTGATGGATATGGGTTTGGAAGACTACCTGCTGGTTTCTACGGTTAATGGGATCCTGGCTCAGCGCCTTGTTCGACGCTTGTGTTCACATTGTCGCGAACCATTTACTGCCATGCCAGAATTGGTAGAAGAAATGCGTCTGGATCGTTTTACTAGTGGAGATAAAGTGACTTTGTACAAGCCGGTAGGCTGTGATAAATGCAACAACATTGGCTATCGAGGTCGACTGTCAATTGTCGAATTCCTGACCATGTCAGATGAAATCAGGCGTTTGGTGATGACCCACGCGCAAGCACGTGAGCTTGAAGCACAAGCACTTAAGGAAGGTATGATATCAATGATGGATGATGGCTTACAAAAATCAATTGATGGTGATACCACTGTTGAAGAAGTTATGCGTGTAACCACAGATTCCTGATTATGCCGACTTATCAATGTAAATTCATTCGCGAAGGCGAAGTTCTGCAGGAAACCCGCGATGCTGAAAACGAGTCATTGTTAATCATCGCCTTGCAAAACGAAGGGGTCATTCCTCTCAATATCCGAGAGTCAAAAGATAATATCATCAGCTTTCTGTTTCCAAGCGCGGGCACTGGCCTTAAAGTTACCCAAAAGGATATCGGGATATTTACACGTGAATTGGCAACACTATTGGGCGCTGGTTTACCGCTGGATCGTTCCCTGGCAGTTTTGATTGATCTGACAGAAGATGGCACACCGATCAATCAGATGACTGGCAATATCCTGGATAAGGTTAAAAGTGGGGCTCCACTGTCAGATGCTTTGGATGGGCAAAACAAAGTTTTCTCTCGATTTTATCTCAATATGATCCGTGCCGGTGAAGCAGGTGGCAGCCTGGAATCAGTGCTGGAGCGACTGGCAGATTATCTGGAGCAATCCAAAGAGCTGCGTGACACTGTCAGCACAGCAATGATTTATCCAATTATCCTCATTGTAATTTCATTTGTTTCTGTGTTTCTGCTGCTAACCTTCGTGGTGCCACAATTTACTGAAATGTTTGAAAACTCTGGTAAAGAGTTGCCAATACCGACCCAGATTGTGGTTGGCGTCGCTGAGCTTTTGAAATCCTACTGGTGGGCTATATTTGCTGGTTTTCTGTTACTGGTTGCTTTGGTCAAATTTCAATTATCCGATAGCAAACGTCGCCGTGTGTGGGATTATCGTTTCCTGAAAATTCCAATGGTCAACGATTTGATTGTCAAACTTCAGGTTGCCAGCTTTAGTCGAACTCTGGAAACGCTACTAGGTAATGGTGTCACTTTATTGGCTGCGCTATCGATCGCCAGAGAAACGCTGACCAATAGCGCCATCGCCGATACTGTCGAAAAAGCCGCCGATTCTTTGAAACAAGGCGGAGGAATGTCAGAAGTACTGATTGATTCCGGACAATTTCCGAAAATGGCATTACAAATGATCAAGCTCGGAGAAGAGACTGGGCGACTGCAGGAAATGCTTGGTAAAGTATCGATCACCTATGATAAGGAAATCAAGACAGCCATCCATCGTATGCTGGCCATGCTGGAACCTGCTTTGATTGTGATTCTTGGTATTGTCATTGCGGGCATTATTATCTCTATTTTAATGGCAATTCTAAGCGTTAATGATCTCGCCTTCTAATTTCAACTCAAAGCCAGCTTCTATCAAACTCAAATCTCGCGGCTTCACTCTGGTCGAAATGATTATTGTGTTGGTGATTGCCGTCCTGGCAATGGGTGTGGTCGGTTCAAACTTTACTGCAGGATTGTCAGGAGCGCGCTTAAAAGCAGCAGTGAATGATATCGCCTCTGCATTGCGCTATACCCGGGGGCAAGCCATCTCATCAGGTAGTGAAGCTGTTTTTACCCTGGATGTCGACAAACGAAGCTATACCATCAGTACCCGAAAAAAAGTGTACAAACTAGCCGAGAACCTCGATTTGACGGTGAATACAGCGCAATCAGAAATTAACGGTGACGGAAAAGGCAATATTCGCTTCTTTTCAGACGGGTCATCGACCGGCGGTCGCGTTGAAATTAAAAGCGAAGGTCGCAAGCGTTTTGTTGATATCAACTGGTTGACTGGACAAATCCTCATTCAGGTTGCGGATGATGAAGATTAAATCCACCCAGTCCGGTTTTTCCTTATTGGAAATACTGGTCGCATTTACCATCATGGCGATTTCAGTCACCGTACTGCTGGAGATCTTCGGCAAAAACACACAGATTGCTTTTCACAGCCAAAATTATACACGAGCCATCTCATTGGCAGAGTCATTACTCGACAGCGTCGGACGTGAAGAAAAACTGCCAGATAGTGGCGGAAGTGGGGACTTCGATGATCAATTTAACTGGAACGTCACAGTC
>JAHZJL010000148.1 GCA_022600935.1 Gammaproteobacteria bacterium | reverse complement strand
TCTGGGAATGGTGTCTGGATGGACAGCGTGAATACACAGAAGATCCACAGAGTGATCCACTGGGTTCAACTGAAGATGGTACGGGCCGTGTCTAGCGTGGTGGTTCCTGGCTTGCCCATGCGCGTCACGTGCGCTGTGCGATTCGTGATGCGTATCATCCCGGCTACGCGATCGACGATACCGGTTTTCGTTGTGCCCGAGTTCAAGAGCCCGGTCAGGTGTCGTAGCGACATGCACAGCCGTCAGCTCGCGTGTCGGAGCAGCGGGCTGTGGCTGGGCATGCTCGCGGAGACCAGGCACCCAGGAAGCCGTTTAAATTACCAAGGGTAGGTTGGCGCTGAGGAACGAAGCCCAACAGTTCCAGATTAATTATAGTTCCAATCAAACTGAATCTTCGAGCCGGTTAAATGTATATTTGTGATGGTAATCGGCTTCTGCGTGGTCGATGACTTTAATAGCTTCTTCGTGGCCGTAAATGTGGGTAATTTCGCATTTCGGAATTTCGTTGGTATCCGGGTCGGGGATTTGTTTGTAGGTGAGGAAATAATGGCGCAATCTGGATAATGTTCCATCCGGGCAGTTTTTGATATCGCGCATGTCACTAAACACGGCGTCGTCTTTCAAAACGGCAATGATTTTATCATCGACTTCGCCATGATCGATCATGCGAAATCCGCCGATGGGTATGGCGTTGACAATCAGGTCGCCGTGAATCACGTTTTTTTCAGTCAGGACACAGATGTCAAGCGGGTCACTGTCGCCTTGCAGGTTGTTACGGCCCAATCGCTCCACTGAAAACGCGGCAACCCGTTGTCCGCAATAGGTTTTTGGAAGAAAGCCATAGAGCGCCGGGATAATATTGGAAAAGCGCTGGGGTCTATCCACCTTGAGGTAACCGGTTTTCTTCTCCAGCTCGTATTTGACAGTATCTGACGGGACGATTTCGATGTATGCGTTTAGTATGCGCTCTTCCCTGTTGTCGTATAACTCAAGACCGTGCCAGGGGTGCGGGCGCAATAATTTGCTCATCATTTTGTATAATTTATTAAATTCTTTTTCGTCCACGTATGGTTCCTAAATTTTTTAAGAGTTATTGATTGGGTGAGTTGCAGGATTAATCTATCAAGTTAACTGCGGCTGGCAAATGATTAACTGAAAATAACAGGTTAATTTACAGCCCGGAATACCATTAAGCATAGAGCATTTATCTAAAAATGATACAGTGTATTGTTTTTTCAGGATATTTTACTGAGGGTGAGAGAATATCGAGATGTTCTGACAAGATGCTTTGGATATGATTCAGTTTAATGGATTATGACACGTGAGTAATGGAATATTTTAATCATGTGAATAGAACATCACAAAATAAACAGAAGGATGCTTTTGCAGGGTCAGCTCATTGAAGCAGGCGAGAGTGGTGCAGATAGACTGCTGTTATTGAGGAAAAGAGGATTAAAACCACACAATGAGCAACAGCTTGTTGTATTAACTGTCTGCACCATGAAACAATTGCAACTGCACGGGGTTGGTTAATCGCTATCCCTGGTGTGAAAAGATGGAACGATGTGTAACAATTCCCCGAGTTGCGATATCGTCATTGATTGAGGTGAGGGCCATTTAACTCAATCGAGTTAAATGGAGAGATCGCGATAACTCAGGGAATTGTTGTTGAATTGTGGCAGCCTGTTTAGTTGAAAAATTTCCTGGCCATATTAAGAGCGCCTTCGACGCCACCCACGGCATCGAGTAACGAGCCACCACTACTGCTTTTATCAACCATCTGGGGCAGGGTTTCAGCAATGGTCTCAGTTGCGCTGCCGGTATCTAGCCCAAGCTTGGATGCAAAATCAGCAATTGTTCCACTGTCGAATATTTGGCTGACCTGGTCTGTTGAAATGGGATCATTATCGCCATCGCCCAGCCAGGAAGCGACCATACCAGAAAGGTCGCTGTTACCCATAAATTTTGATACCAGACCACCTAAATCCAGGTTACCATCGCTGCCGCCGAGAAGGCTTGTCAAGGCATCTGCGATTCCGTTTTCATCTGCTGAAGCGCCCCGGTTAGAGAGTTGATTCATTAACAGTTCTGTACCCAGTTTCATTAAATCCATTGTATTCTCCGCTTAATCATCGAAACAAAAGAGTATATCAAATTCATATGAAACTAACGTTTCCGCAGTCAATTAAGTGTTAACAATTGTTACTCAGGCAGGCATTTCAGAAAAGAGTATGTCATCACTTTAGCGTTCAGTCATCCAACTGTAAAACTCTCACCGCAGCCGCACATGGCTTTGACATTCGGGTTGTTGAAACGAAACGCTTCGCTGATCCCTTCACGGGTGTAATCCAGTTCGATTCCGTTTAGAAATTCCAGGTCCGACTGGTTGATGATGACTTTAACGCCGTTATTATCGAAGACCTGGTCTTCAGGGCTGATCTGGTCGGCAAAGTCGATGACGTAGGCAAATCCTGAACATCCGGATTTTTTAACGCCCAGACGCATTCCCAGACCTTTGCCGCGTTTATCGAGTTGCGTTTTGAGCTGATTGATTGCGCGATCTGTAAGTGAAACTGACATGTAATATCTCCAAAGATTATCAAGTTCTAGAGTGTTTATTCATCATCAAAGTTCCAGGCTGAGACCTGTTTTTGAATGACTGACATGAATTGCTGAATATGATCCGGTTCTGATGTAACGCCGAAGCTGACCCGTATTGCGCCTCTGGCTGTTGCAGCATCAACCTGCATGGCTTGCAGGACATGACTCGGTGCGTTCGATCCACTGGCGCAGGCCGAGCCGCTGGATACCGCAATTCCGGCTTGATCCAGCATCATCAACACCATTTCCCCGTCAACTCCGTCAATTGCGAATTGTACGGTATTGGGCAAGCGCTCCACATTGTCACTGAATATCCTGCAGCCTTCGATAGTCTGTAACTGTTGCATCAGTGTTTCGCGTAACGACAAGAGCTTTTGGTAATGATCGGCTAAACCAGTACGCGCCAGCTCTGCGGCTTTACCGAACCCGACGATTGCCGCGACATTTTCCGTTCCTGGCCTCAGTGTCTGTTCCTGCCCTCCACCATAACACAGCGCAGACAGTTTGACACCGGGATCGATAATCAATGCGCCAACACCTTTGGGACCATTGATCTTGTGGGACGACACTGACAATGTTGTCACACCCAGTGCATTGAAATCCACTGGAATTTTACCGAATGCCTGGACTGCATCGCAATGCAGCAGACTGTTTTTTTGCTTGCACTGGTTTGACAGTGCGGAAATATCCTGCAAAACACCTGTTTCGTTGTTGGCCAGCATGACAGAGACAAGTCCGAATACGCCAGCTTGTGCGTCACAGATTAACCGTGTATCGACAATCCCGGAGCTGTTGACAGGAAGCACGACAGTCTGCCAGTTTTGAGTCGATAAATAATCCTGCGCAGGACTCAGCACGGAAGGATGCTCGATAGCGCTGACAGCGACTTTGCCGGGTTTCAATTCACGGCTTAAACCGATCATAGCCAGATTATTGGCTTCGGTGCCGCCACTGGTAAAAATGACCTGGCTTGCGGTCACGCCGGCCAGTGCGGCAACCTGCTCACGCGCAACATCGATAGCCGTGCGGGCTGTTCTGCCTGACCGGTATAAACTGGATGGATTACCGAACTGTTTGCCGAGAAACGGCAGCATCGCATCCAGCACGTCTGGACTGACCGGTGTAGTGGCATTATGGTCAAGATAAATCACGTCCCCACCTGCAAGGCATTTGAATGAGGTGATGACAGTGTTACCACAATCATTTCAGCATTATGCACCTGTTGGCAAGATGGAGAGAACAGGGGGTGTGCTGGTTGAATCGAGCCATAAACCACAAACAAGGTATTCAATGACGCTTATCCGGCTGCATAGCGGGCAACGCTTGCTACAATCAAGACAAACACGATGGTCACCAGGATTCCCAGAACAATCAGCTTACCTGCATTATTCGAGTTGGCATCGCGCCGGTAATTTTTGAGACTTTGTACGCCAAAAAATGCAGCCAATACACTGCCCAGCAATTGCAGCAAGGTTGATTGCTTATCGGTATCCTGATGGTTATCGTTCACCTGATGTATTTCCCTTTAATGGATGCACTGTTATTTATCAAGAGCCTGAATCAGTGTTTGCATGGCCTGGTGTCCGTTATGAAAAACCGGCCAGCCATCTCCTGTCAACACGGTATCGATTGTCCCGATTGCCGCTAACCGCGAGACAGAATTGATAGCTTGTGTTTTATCCTGCAATTTCTGGTCAGGTAACAGGCAAAGTATACCGGCCAGGTGACAACGGATCAGATCGCCAGTTATCAGTGTTGTTTGCTCAAGTACCAGAGCCAGCTCGCCCGGCGTTTTGGAGCCTTGTAATTCATATACAGTGAGACCGGGAGCAATCTCTTGCTGATCGGAAAGCCAGATGTCACACACAAGCGGGAATCGGGCTTGCTCGGCCGCAGGCCCCGCAAGCTCTGCGCCAAACCGGATGGCAATATCCTCCGCGTCACGGATATGATCGCTGTTCGTTATAACTATAATGGCGACGCCACCCAGGTTTTTCAAGTGGTTGGCGTCATGCCCGGATAGCGGTAACGGATCAATCAGTATATTGCCCTGTTCCCTGATCCAGGCCACACTGTGAAAATCGATATTACGCTCAATGTCGAATTGCGACCAGCAGAACAAGTCACTGCGATGGAGTTGTTTCATTCAATAGTAACCTTTGATGAAGGGACTAACAGTATAAATGATTGCCTTGAAACAAAGCCAACTGCTAGGAAAAAGAAACCAGGGTGAATTGCACTCAGTGAGATGGGGCAGTATGCCGTAGAGCGGATAAGCGCAGCGTCATACAGCATTGAAGGACCTGGTTAACTACTTCCGGAGGATGTCGCAACACTTTTTTCCTGCACTGATACTCATATTTTATGTCGACGTCCAATTCTGCGACACTGTCATTACGAATATCAATTGCTATTCATTTCATTCCTTGCTTTGAGCAGATTATAGTTTGCTTGAACAGTATTAATATCAGGATGCCCATCAGGGAAACTGGCTCTCAGAATTTTTATAGCGCGTTGATACAACGGCCCCGCTTCTGCATATCGGCCTTGAACTTCATAAAGATAAGCTAATGCATGCTGAGCGCTTGCTAGGTTGAGATCGTTTTTCTGCTCTGCCTGCCTGATGTCCAATAATTGTTCCAGCCAGTGTTGTGCTTGTTGATACTCAGCCGTAATGATTGCCATTTGCCCTGCTTCAAACAGATAGTCTGGATTATTCTCTTCCAATACAACGGCTGTTTTGTATTGGTGCATGGCTTTGGCGTAATCCACTCTGCCTTCAGCTAGCTGCCCACTTTGATACGCTGCCAATGCAATGGCTCCTGAGCCTTTTTCCACAATGTTATCAAAGGCTTTTTCTGCAGCTTTGGCATTACCCTGCTGCAAGCTGTCCCTTGCTTTTTTAAGTTGTTCAGCAGGCAATTGCGATTTAAGGAGTTGCAGCGCTTTATCTGCGGCAAATCGACGTTTCTTTTCTTGCTGGTAACTGCTGTTTAAATTCACCAGTTTTTCATGGACAGCGTTTAATTCCAGTTCCAATAAAGCACGTTGTTTGTTGTCTGGATCTGCACTGGTGGATTGCAAACTCTTGACGATTCGTTGTGCTTGCGCTTTTAGCATGTCAGCAAATTGCTTTTCAGTCAGTCCGTAGTAGTTAACATTGACATCACTTTCAGAGTGAATAACTGGTGATTGGTCGCCGGTTGAGGATTGTGATGTGACTGGAGTTGTTTCTGCAACAACAGGTGTTGTGCTTACAATACTAAACAAAAGCAAGGTGAAACGCTTAATCCGCATAATTTATGCTGACATCACCGGATGAATGAATCGCTGCACTTTGATTGCCTTGTGTAGTTTGATGAATCTGTACAGGCTGTATTTGCTTTGTTGGTGACTCGATATTTGATTGTTTGGTTTTCTTTTGGCTGGATAAGACCCCTGCATAATTCAGCTGGACATCTTTGCCGGTAATAGCAGGGCTTTTATCTCCTGAAGTGTGTTGTTCAATGGAGTTGGCGTTTGTTGTTTTAGCTGTGTTGTCTTGAAGTGATTTTGTTTCAGGGTCAGGCTCAAACGGATTGAAGCTCAAGACAATGCCGCCAGCAATGACGACTAACGCCAGGATAAATACATAAGTGATCGATTTATGAATTAATCGCTCAATTGCTGTTTCTGATAATTGATCTGAAAAACTGGATAATATTGGTTTCAGCACCATTGCAAAAACAAATAATCCAAACCCTGCAAGCACCATTGGATGCTTGAGATGCTCAATCCACTCTGTCATATTTTCCATGTGCATTTACCCCAATTCGATTAATACGGTCTGAACCTCAGGCTAATCTTAACAGTTCAATCATTCTTCAACGAGGTGAATATTACCGAATATATTGTCTGGGTATGTGTGTGCTGGTTCCCAAGCATTGCTTGGGAACCGATGCCTGGAAGCTCCAGCTTCCAGGCTGCTAGCTTCTGAGCCAGCTGATTATGTAGCAATTGTAGACGGTTACTTTTTGAGGTTTTCGGGTTTGGTTGCAGGCTTCCGCTGTACTCAGCTAACTACACTCGAAGCTGGAGCTTCTAGACCTGTATTCCCAAGCAATGCTTGGGAACAAGAGTAATTAGTTCATTTCTCATCATAATTCTTCATCGACAATTCATTTTTCCTGCAAGTTATTTCATCGCTATAGAAATAAAGTGTTTATCAGGTTGAATAGCTTGAATTGATGCAATGTTCAACTGATTAGAGGGACAGGCTTGACTGTTCCAGTTTTAAATACTTAATTAAGGAGAATAACTTATGATCAGCTTATCCAGCTCCAGCAATTCAGCTCCAATATCTTCATTAAAAACAGCACACCGGTTATTGAATCGATGGGTTCCTTCGGTGCTCTGTGCAATTGCATTGTCTTCGGCATCGCCTGTTGCATTCAGTCTGAATTTGAAAAGCACCTCAACAGATGAATCAGGCAGTGTTATTCAAATTAATCCACAACTGGCCATTAAAAAAACTGGAGGAAGAGGAGGACCGGATGGTTTTGCTCCAAATCCGGAGACGATCAATCTGAATCAGATGGAACAAAATATTATCAATGATATGGATGGCAACGCAGTTGGCTATGCGTATGCAATTACCAAAAACGGCGTTTTGATGAAATCTGGCGCTGATGGAGATGCGAAAATTGCCATTGATGGCTGGTCTCCAATGACAGCAACAAGTCGATTGCAATTAGCCAGCGTGACCAAGCCGATTACAGCTGTGGCAACATTAAAACTGTTGGAGGCCAATAATTTGTCAGTGGATGACTTGATTAGCGACTGGTTACCGTCAGACTGGGTGAAAGGAGCGGGAGTTCATCAGCTGACATTTCGACATTTACTCACGCATCGCAGTGGTTTCAATCAATTAATTCAACAATTAAGCAAAGCTGATAAGGCTATGGTTGGAAATGACTGGGATGGTGTGCAATTTGTAGTGAGTAATGGCGCTATTCCTAATGCATCGTCATCATACAAGAATGTCAATTATGCACTACTCAGAGTGATTATTCCTGAATTATGGAAAGCTGCTGGTGCACCGTTTAATATTGGCATGGTGACCAAATGGAATCATGGTATGTGGTATCTGAGTTACATCCAGCATAATCTGTTTATTCCAATGGGAGTCAACTCAGTTGCATGTTGGGAACAGCCTGCTTATGACGGCGCTTATGCTTATCAGCTTGGCAATCCAGGTAAAGCCGGGACTCCGTTTAATGGAACCATTCAAAATTGCGGTGGACATGCTGGTTTGCATTTATCTGCGATTGACCTTGCTAATTTCATGGCGCATATTGGTCACGATGACAGTCTGTTTTCACCGGCAAATCGCTTGTTAATGAATAGTGGCAGACTGGGTTGGAATCAAGCATCAAATACTAATTCCAATAATCGATTGGGCAAATACTGGCATGGTGGTGATTACTATTCCAACGGACGTGAAATCCATAATTGTGTCATGAAGTTTCCACAAAATGTAGAAGCGACTTTAGTGATTAATTCAAACCAGACATCTGGTAAGAATCAATGCACTATCTTGAAAAATGCCTTCGATAATGCTTTATAAGATGGGATATATTTGGGCTGTAATGCATGGGTTTTATAAGTTTCAACGATACATTTAAGCCATTATTTTATCGAATATTCAATTCTATAAAACAGAGGTCAACAATCACTCGTGTTGACCTCTGTTTTCAACGTTTGGAGACCTCAGTCAGATTGACTCCGTGCAGTATCGCCCCGGCGCAATGATGTTGTTAGGATCAAAAGCCCGTTTAAGGCGTAGACGCAAGTCTTGTAAAGACTCAGGGTAGCTTTCGAAATCAGTCGCGTGTTCATCAATTGCAATACGGTAGGCCAGCCAGCCATTGTCATCGAATACTTGTTTAAGACGAGTCGCCAGAGCTTGAGCGCGTTGAACTTCGTGTAAATTATCCATATCGAAATAAATAGTGAGAATTGCCTGGCATAACCTGGTGTTGATTGCCGTCAAGGTCACGGCGAATTCAAAGCCTGATTCGCGATAGTGTTGTCTGGCCAATGTCAGCATGCGCATCACTTCTGCTCCTTTTAGCGGAAGGGTTGGAGCAATCCAGCGGAAACCACATCCATCAGAGACCGGATCGGTATTTGGTCGATACTGTTGATGACGGTTTCTCCAGTAACAGCCTTTGCGTGCATAACCCGTTGGATAACCATCCATTAACTGCAGTAATTGCGATTGCTCAGTCATTTGCTCCATCAGTGCAGATAGTCGCTCAGGAATCACCATCGCTAATAACGCTTGAACTAGCTGGTACCCGATGCGTCCTTTTGCAATCATGGCATCGTCTATAATGCGGATTTTCCCCAGTTTACCGAGTAATTGCTTTGCTCTGTTCGCTTTGGCTTTGGCAATGGATCGGGTACCGTATATGCCACAAGCAAGCGTCCATTTGGCGACTTTGTATTTGGCGCGTAACCTGGCCAACTGGTTATCATCGATACCTTGATTTGGGTCCCAGTGCTCAAAATCAAATTGGCAAACAAGACTGATAATACGCATATCGTTGCCAATATGCGGCAAACCGTCGAACACGCCTTCATTTTTTAACTGCCGGACAGTCTCGATATAGTCACCAAGTTTGTTTTCGTCATTCAGCGTGAAGATGCATTTCAGGCTGCATTCCGGGCGCGGCATCAACATCACGCGGAGTTTGGTAACAATGGCAAAATTACTCTGCTGCATCAGTTCATGCAGGCTGGAAGCGAGACCAACCCGGCCAAAGCGACTCACTGAATTCTGATTATTCAGCGAAACCACTGTGCCATCGGCCAAAACCATTTCTGTGATGACAAAATGCTGACTTCTGAAGCCGAGTGGCGTATGACCGAAACCACGTTCCAGAATATTACCGACAATACTGGTGTCTTCGCCGGCCCCTGTCACATCCATCATCAGGCCGGTATCCTGTAAAGCTGAACACAGCGCTCCCTGGGTGACACCGGGTTCGATTTCGGCCATCGCCATGTCCTTATCAATTTCGATGATGTTGTCCATTTTGGATAAATCGAGAACGACACAGTTTTCAGTAACGGGTGTGGCTCGCCCGTATCCCCAGTTTTTGCCACGACTGATTGGATAAACCGGGATTTTCATCTGGTTGGCGCTGCGCAGAATTGTGCTGACTTCTCCTGTGTTTTTGGGATAGACAATACCTTTGATACTCTGAGGTTTTGGTCTTAATCCGCTCATTGCATAGTGTTTCAGTTCGGCAGGGTGAGTCGTCATTTGACAATCGAGTTTGGCGAACGCGCTGCTCTGATGGGTTGAATCCTGTTTGTTCTCGATACTGGATGCAACCATGATCAGAGTCTCCCATAGCAGAAATTCAAATAATTCACCACCTCATCGGGGATAGCCGGGCAACTCTGTTCCAGTAACGCAGCGATGTGCGAATTGAGTTGATGCTTGTTCTGATATTGTTTTGCATACAGGTATGCAACCAGATTGGAGTTGAAGCGGTTGTTGATTTGACGGGTGAACTGAGTCAGCCGGTTGAGGTCGGCACGCAACAGAATTGCGGGATTGCCACAGGCGGACTGGTAGCTTTTTTGTTCACCGATTTGCTCGAACATTAGTAATTGATAATTACGTGCATGGATCGGATTTGTGGCGACCAGTAAATCGGTAAACCCTTGAAGGCAAGCATGATTGATGCATGATTTGACTAACCGCACAAACAAATACAGCTTAAAAGGGTCGGTGAGTAAATATTGACTGCGCGATGAAAATTTATCAGCGTCAAATGCTAACAGGCTTAATTCAGCAATTTTCCGTTTGTTTTTTCTTAACTGTTTGATTTCATCAATGTAAATTGATTCGCAAGGTAAACCAAAAGGTGAATCAGCGATAAAAGAAAAGGTTCCTATTAACTCATTATAACGGTTGATTAAAAAGGTTTTTGAATCCGGTAGAATCGCGAAATAATTAAAATATGATTGTAATGTTTGTTCTGGACAATACCCTTTAATCCGGTATTCCTTATAGAGTAATCTTGAAACATTTCTGAATTCTGCGTAACGGTTTGCCTGGCAGGTTTCGATTTCAGTGCCGGATTCATAAGTCTTGAATGCAATATTCCAGGTTGTATGGGCCAGAAAAATCACCAGCTGATCTGAATCCTGGTCATTGCTGGATTTATGGCAAGCCAGATGTCTGGCAATGATCGTGGTTGAATCGCATTGAACAACCAGTACTTTGAGCGTGATGACCTGTTGTTGATCAGGAAGTGCAAAACTGATCAGTAACTGTGTGTTTAAACTGACAGTGGTATCAGTTGTGGCATGAATGCAAAGCTTGTCTGTCGTTATCCAAAGCAGTTTCCCCTGACCAGATTGGTGGTTGTTTAGAGGTGTTTCAGGATGCCAGGTCACATTTGAATTCAGATCTGCTTTAATCTGTTGAATGTTCGATATGTCAAAACACTGTGAATGCATTTCCAGGTCGTCTTGCATTTCAGTATCAGAAATAGCCGATTGAGAGTAAGACATTTCAATATCCTTTTTTGATATGTTAAATAATTACATATAATTGATTGTTAATTACATTATGAATTTATTTATTTGTTGTAAACAATACTCTTAAAATTGAATAATAAATAGGAAATATTGCACAAGAAAAACGTGACTATTTAACATACAATTAATTCATTACTACCTAAGATATATTTGCGATTTAAACAAAGTATCTGGAGGTAGTATGAATTCTTTTCGTATCATTATTGTTTCTTTTTTAGTGACAGGTTTGTCATGTTCAGTTTTTGCTGATCATGGTCAGTCTAAAAAAACCAGGTCGGCTTATTCAGTTCAAGGACAAGCCGTTACCGGTGCCAATAGCCGTTTGGGCGAGCCGGTTTGGGATCTTGGCGAGGGACTTGGCACAGTCGGTTTTGCCTTTGTGCATGGATATAATCCTTCAGGGCCGGAACCACTCAAGCTCACTTCGACTTCCCCGCCTGACACTGTTCTGGCTACAGGACTGGATGAGAATTTTCTGCAAGCGCTGGGTCTGAGTGCAGCAGATTTCGATCCCAACCCTGTCAACATTCCGTTTCATCAGGTTCCGGTTATCGTCAATCCGTTTACCGGTGAGCGAGCATCTGTGGGTCCGGGTAACCAGGCAACAGGGCCGGTGCCCAGCCGTTCCGGACCATTACATCCGGTTACTTTGCATGATTGGCTTCAAGCTGGCGGGAGACTGGACGTCCGTTGCGCTGATGATGGAACTGCATCAATCCGGATCAGGCTAAACGGCCTGGTGCCGAATGGTGTGTATACCGTGTGGGCTTTGTTTGGCGATGATGTCAATGCCGATGGTATTGAGGATCGCATGCTGCCGGTTGCGCTTGGCGGTGTGCCAAATGTCTTGATCCCTGATCACAAGGGTAATGCGGTGTTTGCACGCGAACTTGGATTTTGCCCTGGCGATGATCCGCACATGAAGCTGATCGATGTGACGTATCACTCTGACGGCAATGTATTTGGAGGCACGGTTGACTTGTTCCTGCCTGGTTTTCCCGGCTTCGCAGTGACCAATACCCATGTTGCCTTTCCCATCAATGCAGAGCCATTGAATTAACCCTTAAACCCCCATCAATTGACGGATTGCCGAAAGCAAAACAAGCCGGCTTTCAAAGGTTTGTGTGTATTTTGGCAGTCTTTACGAGCTTAGGAGAACATTATGAATCATGTTATTAAAATGATAATCATTGGCGCGACTGTCAGCACAACACAAGTGTTAGCCAATGATCACAAAACCCAGATCGAAGGATTTGTGTCGCATGGCATCAATGTCTACAACAACAAATTCATTGCTGATTACAGCACTGTAACACCATTGATACCCTGGCTGAACCCGGAAGAACCGGTCAGGGAAATCGGGGTTTATTCGCCGGGTGATGCCAACGCCGCGCCCATCGATGAAAATACAGACCGTTCCCGTCCTGTTGCAACCATCGATAATTTCGCCAATTTTTTTAACCCTGACGGCGTGTTTGATCTGAATTTGTTGAACAAAACAATTGACCAGATCGGCACCAATTTCTTCGGTTTCGCCAGTGTTGATCAGCGTGCACCGATTACTCCTTTTGAGCAATCCATTCCCGGACAGATTCATCGCTCTGCAACCGCCAATGCCCAACCCACAGTTGGCGACTGGGAAAAAATCAGTGGCCGCCTGGATATTAACTGCCTGGACAATGGCAAAGCAGTTGTCAGGGTGACTGTTAAAAATGCGTTTCCGGATGGTTTGTACAGCTTGTGGGATATTGGTGTGTTTAATCCACAGACTGAAGATGAACAAGGTTACGGCGTTCCATTCGGTGGTTTGCCCAATGTTTTAGTTACCGATAACCAGGGCTGTGGAACCAAGGAATTTATCGTCAATTACTGCCCCACCACGCCATGTGAAGCTGGCTCCGACTCGTGCAGCTCGTATATCTCAGCGTTTTATCACTGGGATGGGCAGATTTACGGTGGCTCACCGGCAGCCACATTCGCGGGTGCTCCAGCCGGTGTTGTGTCATCCAATCATATCGTCTGGCCAATGTCAGGTGAATTGCTCATGGAACCTAAAAACAAGTTTAAAGGTGGCACTGTTTGTGACCGTAAGAACTTGAGGATTTAACACTGGATTTTTGAGTTTTTTAACTAAAAACATCGTCGACCCGGTTGACTTTGAATTCATCGCAAATCTTCAAAGAGATTCTGCAACTAGTGAATTCATGTCATTCGGGCACACGATGGTGTTGATGATCTTTTTTCATTGTGGTGATGAGAAAGGGAGGCAAAAAATGAATACAGTTTGTCATTTCAATATGTCTGTTAAAAGCATATTGGTTGGCTTGATGATTTTGGTGTTGACGTGCCAGATAGCAGAAGGCAGAGATAAAAAGCCCAGAGCTAAACGTAATGTTCAATATGCAATAGCAGTCAATGGATTCAATGAGGTATTGGGAGAACCAGCTGCGAATCTTAAATTTATAGGAAACATGCATTTCCCAACCATCAGTGTGCTGTCTGATGATGGGTTTGTGGAAATGATCAATGCTGATACGGATCTGAATAGCAAGCTTGTATCAGCTGCTTTAACGGATGTCTATGCAGGTAATTTCGGTATTCCTAATAGTGAAGATATCCCGTATCAAGGTCTGGATTTTTCAGAAATTCCTCAGATGATCAACTTGCATGGTGATGTTGCCAGTCTTGAACAAATCGATACCAATTCATCCTGGTGGGAACGCGCGAATGGTTCACAAATTAAAGGGTATACGCTCAGAGAATGGTTAAAAGCCAACGGACGGTTGGCAATCAAGTGTCATAGCAAACACAATGCAATTTATCGCTTACGACTTAACGATCTGGTGCCAGGGGGACTTTATACTTCCTGGGCATTCTTCTTTGATACTCAGGAACAACAGCTGATCACTGACAGACCATTCGGTGGGACATCAGCCAATGTGTTTTCGGCTGATTACAGAGGGAAAGCAAGCGTCAAACAATTTCTTAATTTTTGTCCCCGGTTAATTGATGAGTCAGAACGATATCAGTTAGTCGGTGTGTTTGTGGTGTTGCATCCCGATGGCCAGGTTCATGGAGGAGTACCGCATACAGTACAAAAAGAACCCCATATAGGACCGGGTATTAACTCCATGGCGCATATTATGTTTGCTTTCCCTTGATGTTGCTTAACGCAGTGCGAAAACCTTAGAAGCTGTCTGGCTAAAAAATGACCAGGCGAAAAGCACTTGAATCGCAAGAAGTATTTTGATGCTTTGAGGCTAATAGTGGTGCTATTTAACGAGAAGCAGCGTAAAAATAAACCGATTTCAAGGGCTTTGCAGCGGTCATCTTTTTTAACCAGACAGCTTCTTAATCAAACATCAACCAAATAATTTTCTGTATGAGGCTTCCTAATGAAAATATATTTACCAGGTATCAAGTTCATAATGATCCTTTTTCTATTTCTACTTGTCTCGATCAACTGTCAGGCCAGCAATCTGTTTGTTCCCAATTTTGATGACAACACGGTTTCCGTTATCAATGTAGATGATAAAACTGTGATTAAAACCATCGATGTTGGGATTAATCCCAATGGGGTGGCCTGGAATTCGAATGCTACAACAGTTTATGTCACTAATCGGGGCAGTCATGATGTCTCTGTCATTGACGCAAAGTCCATGCAGGTGATTATGACTATTCCGGTTGGTAACGGTCCATTGGGAGTAATCAGTGCTCCGGATGATGCTTACATTTATGTCGGAAACGTCATTGATGGAACAGTTAATATCATTAATACCGCAACCTATGATGTTGAAGATACAATCAATGTCGGCTTGTTTCCGATTGGTCTGGCGTTGTCTGAAAACGGCAGATATTTATTCACCGCAAACGTTGCAGAAGCATCGGTGAGTATGATCGATCTGAAAAAAAAGAAAGTAGTGGATACTCTAGCGGTCGGCAGGCAGCCACATGGTGTCGCTGTTTACAAAAGCACCTTGCTGGTGACCAATGCCGAGGATGAGACCTTATCCATTATCAATCTCGATGATCGATCCAGCGAAACTGTCCCAGTTCAAAAATGGCCGGTTGGCGTTGCATTTCATCCAACTGGCGACACTGCTTATGTTGCCAATCGCGACAGTGGAACTGTGTCAGTCATTCATTTGCCGAGTAAGCAAGTCAAGCACATTCCTGTCGGTCAAGGCAGCGTCGGACTCACTCTCAGCCCGGAAGCGGATTGGTTATACACAGCGAATATGTTTGACTCCACTGTCTCGGTCGTTAATCTACATGCGCTGATGTCAGTTAAAACCGTTTCCGTCGGGCAATCACCCATCGGTCTTGGATTTATGCAGGGCGGACACCAGGCGATTCGCGGCGTGGTGGATCAATTACAGCCAAGATCTGTCTTTTGCGAAAACAAAACGACCAGAAAACGGGTGAAAATCAAGTTGAAAAAAGACGATTATCCAAGAGCGTATTGGAATTGTGCAAAACACGGCCTAATCGTTAACCGTGGAGACAAGCTGGAAATCTATATCAAAGGCAGAGCAGGATCATAGATTTTCTTGTAACATTAATATTAATCTGACTGATTGTAAGTGGTATGTTTAAAGGAAATTCAATATTATAGAACTCATAATCAGTCAGCGATTAAAATGCATTCTTGCTGATAAATTCATTGACAACAAATAACCTTGGTATCAAATTCAAGGAAGTTATGCCTTAAAACCTTACTGTAATTAGTATTATCCTGGGTATAAACTCGCAATCTGAATGTTAAGTCTTGCAATTATTTAATTTCAGAAGAAAATATTGTTTTAGTTTATAGTCTGCTGTAATTTAATGTTGTACGTACCATATTATTAAGGTATTTTGTAAAGTGAAATTTATTTTTTAAGTATTGTTTAAAAGGCGTAGTTTAATTTCCTTATAAAACTGAATCTCTTCTGCGTTTTTTTCTGATATCAACGCAATTGCTTTTGATTGTATTTGTTTTGGTAGTTCAGCAAAATAATGTTCACTTTCAGAATTGTTATATTGCTTGATTTTAACCGGCAGGTTAAATCCAGTTAAACGTTTTAACTGATGTATGAATAGACCAATATTTTCTTGTATACCAATAACAGAAAAATGCTGAATATTTAGGTTAACATCATTATCTATTTCATTCGTTGACAAGTTGACGAATTCTGTCCAGTTATAACTGCTTAAATATTGCAACTGGACATTGGTTGTGGCTTTTTGTAAAAAAGGCTCGTTTGATTCAAGAAATGAAATTATATCCAATTCCTTGGCGAATAGGGGGCCATCATTTATTGCGTCTTTTTGATCTGTTATCTCAGGTTTTGTCTTATCTTTATATTTCCAAAAGAAATACAATGAAAAAATGCGCTTAATCGGGTCACGTAATAAAGTAACATAGCGTGTTTTTTCATCAAGTAGAGACAAGCCATGCCTGAGAGGAATATGGCCTTTATAGAATTTATAATCGAGTAATTGCTGTTTTGTATATAACCTGTAATCAATCATTGTTATTCCCGGAAATATAAGTTTTTCAGGATAAAACATGGCAAGCGTTCTGGTAACACTGGTTCCAGCAGTTTTTGGTATATGAACAAAACACAGTCGATCAGTATATGTATCCGTATTATTCATCGTGTTTTATGAGTAAGCGTTTTGATTTCATTGGTGACTTTAGTTTGAAAGAATGCAATCAACCTTCAGTTTGTTACTAATAACCTGTCATTTCAAGATAACCTTTACCAGCCAGACTATTTAGACCCGTGTTGTAGACATTGACTGCACCTTCCCAATATTCGAATGTTGTACGCATCAATTGATCGTTGATTGCAGCTTTGATGATCATTTCTTTATTTCGCTTCGGTAGGGTCATTCGCCAGCTTATGGGGTAGCTTTTTCCAGTTGATGGTTGCCAGTAATCAAGTGCTTCGAGTATGACATCGGAGCTGTCGAGAGCAGTGGAGTTTCCGTTAACATCGATCCATTTACCCTGGGAGTGCTTGTCGCTGTTTCCAGCTTTGTCGCGAATTCTGTAAAACATTAACTCTTCACCTGTATTGAGTTGCAGGGAAAACCAGTCCCAGCCGCTTTGATGTTTGCCCAATGCGCTGGTGCTCCATTCGCGGTCCAGCCAGGACAGTCCTTTTACCTGATGCAATGTGTTGTTTATGGTAATGGTTCCAGACGTTTGCATACGTGTGGATGAGTAGTAATACGATGCGTTTCCAGGTTCTGAACTTTTCTGGCTCAGTCCTTGATCACCTTGCAGGACAATCGGTTTGAGTGGGTTGATTGTTACGTCGATGCTGATTTTCTGGTCTTTGGCGATGATTGCCCAGGGAAAATTACCAGAGCTGTTCGCTGTGATCTGCCAGTCGTCCAGCCAGATTTTAAACGGTTGTTGACTGATACCTGCCAGGCCAGCGGCGCCGCGGCTGATTTTCTGAGTGTGAATATGTTGCTGTTGCTCAATATCGGACACTGCTAAATGCGCCATCCATATGTGGTTGCTGGCCCAGCTGGATTGGCGCTTTTGCGATTTTGATGTAAGCGCAGTTCGGAAAAACGTGATCTGGTAACCGAATGCGCGACCAGTATCTGATTGCAGATTACCGGTGATATACCACCATTCAATCCGGTATTTTGGATGCATGTAGTGGTCGTGTGGAAAGCTGAATGTTCTGATGCGGTCAGCTTTGGCAAATCCCTGATCCAGTGATTCGCTTAGAACAGTGTTTACATTATTGTTTTGGGTGAGTTGGTTTGTGTCCGTCTGGTTAATTTGCCAGAGTAAAGCACCAATCACGAAAATCAAAAAAAGCCAGCCCCAATTGTTCATAAATCGCGCAGATTCTTTGATAGCGACATTGTTGTCAAGCGTTTGATTGGAAACAGTGCGGCAAGCAGTGCAGCGCAGATTGATAACACGACTGCCTGCGCCAGTATTGAAACCGGTAACACGCTGTTCATGCTCCAACCAAATGAGCGCTGGTTGATGACGTGGATCAGCAGTTCGGACATCAACCAGCCTAATGGTAAAGCCAATACACCTGCCAGCAAGCCGGTAATCGCTGTCTGTATCAGCAGCAATTGCGCCAGTTGCACTGGAGTCAGGCCGGTAGCGCGCAGAACGGCATATTCACGTTGTTTTTCCAGCAATAACACCATGAGTGCGCTGAATACGCCGACAAAAGCAACCAGAATCACCAGTAGACGCAACACATCGGTAATCGCGAAGGTGCGGTCAAAAATCGCCAGTGATTGCTCGCGGATTTCCTTGTTATAGCGGATACGCACAGCTTGTTGTCCTGGCGTTGCCAGTTGCTGTATCTGTTGTTTGAGTTGATTGGCATCAGCTCCTTCCTTGAGTAACAGACCAATCGATGAAATAGAGCGGTCTTGCCAATGTTGTTCATACAATGAGCGATGCATCACGATCATACCCTGCGATGAGCTGTAATCCTGGAATACAGCACCGACCTCTAAAGTGATGGGTTTGCCTTCGCTGGTTATGGCTTCGAGCGCATCTCCGACACCAAGTTGTTGATGATACGCATATGGCTCGGAAATCAACACGACCTCGCCGTTTAAATAACGCAGCCATTGCCGGTTGCTGTTGCCTTGCAATAAATGAAACCCCCGACTGCGCTGGTGTCCGGGTTGCAGAATCAGTAGCGCTATTGATTGATTGTTGATTTGTAAATGACTGGCTTTGCTGTGACTGATCGCTTGTATTTCAGGCATGTCTTCCAGCGCAGGTAACCAGAATGACTCCAGACTGCCTTCAACTCGTGTGCCATCAGGACTGCTTGAAGAGATATACAAGTCATTTTGCAGTGTGATGCCCAGCCAGTCTGCCAGGCTGGAGCGGAATGATGTGGTCATAATGCCGACTCCAACAGTTGCGGACACGGCAACTGCCAGGGCGATAATGGCCAGATTGGTCCGGCTTAACGAACGCTGGAGACCTCGCAGCGCCATTTTCGATAAGGATGAAGAGGCAGGAAGAAAGCGAGAACATAGATTAACCAATGACTGAATCAGTAAAGGCATGATCAGACTGTAACCAATCACCAGAATAAACAGAGCGGCAAATGCGGCGATTAACTGCCTGGGAAACAGATAGAGTGTGGTTAACGCAAAGATCATGCAGATAACACCCGTGACACTGAGGTACGGCGTCAGCCTTTGACTGCTCTGTTCCAGTTGTGATTTTCGATGGACAGTCGCTGGTGCGATGCGTGCCGCTTCCAGGGCGGGTCCAAGCGTCGCCAGCACAACGGCAACTAGCGTTAACCCGATACCTTTAACCAGTAACAGTGGTTCGATATGTAACAAACCTGTGGTGATCTCTGCATAGACATCATTGATTGTGCGGGCAACCAGTTGTAACAGACTTTTGCTGAGTACAATACCCAGGACAATACCGGAAATACCGCCGATCACCGCAAATAACAGTGCCTCGATCAGCATTTGCCAAAAAATTTGCAACCCGGTGAAGCCCAGCATGCGCTGGATTGCGAATTGCTGACGACGTTGCAGGACCGAAAACATCATGGTGTTGTAAACCAGAAAACAACCGACCAGCATCGCCAGCAGACTCATAGCTGTGAGGTTGATGCGGAACGCGGCAGTCATTTGTTCCAGAGTGTTGCTGCGCTGCGAACTGGTAATCAGTTGCACGTTCTCGGGAATCAATGAGGCAAGCCTGTCAGCTTGTTGTGTATTAAGGACCAGCGCAATGCGATCGAGCGTGCCGATCATTCCGGTTAATTCCTGCGCGGTGGCAATATCTGCCAGTAAAATCTGTTGTTGCGAGAATAAAGCAGAGTTGTTGATGAACCCGACAACCTGAAGCGTTTGAGTGCGCTGATTGATCATCGCCTTAAGCGTTGATTGTTCATTCAGTTGCAGTTGCCAGGCAGTTTGCTCTGTGATCAGTACAGTCTTTGGTTCAGTCAGTAAGCGCACCCAGTTTTGCTCTCTGGGCAACACAGATGATTGTTGAGTTTCAATACTGATCATTGCAAGCGGGTCAATGCCGATGAGCTGGTATTCGATACCATGAATGACCAGATTCTCTTCAATCACAGGCATACTCTGCTGAAATCCCCAATCAACACGTAAGCGTGTATAAAGGGTATCGTCCAGCGCTTGATGGTTACGCGCGATCAGGTAATGAGTGGCCTGGCCTGAAATATGGTCGACAGCATCAGAAAAAGATTGTCTTGCACTCTGGTTAGCAATATCTACGGCAATCATCACCGCACTGCCGAGCGCGATACTAAGCAGGGTCAGCCATAATTGCCAGGGATGTTTGACAAAAAAACGCAGGCTGGTTTTAAGCTGGGTCAGTAAACTTGCTGCTACCATGCTAATTGTGACGAAGCGGAATGCAGTTTGCCGTTATGGATTTCCAGTACTCGATGAGCGCGTCTGGCCACTGTTTCGCTGTGAGTGACAATCACCAGAGTTTGCTGGTGTTGCTCGGCAAGGTTGGTGAGCAAATCCAGAACATGCAGGCCGGTCTCGGCATCGAGGTTGCCGGTAGGCTCGTCGGCCAGCACCAGCATGGGTTGGTGAATTAACGCACGCGCGATTGCGACACGTTGTTGTTCGCCGCCGGACAGTTGATCAGGGAATGCGTGCTGGCGATTTTGCAATCCAATTTGATGCAGCCAGTCACTGACTTGTTGTAGACGCTGTGCAGTACCGATCTGGCACAGTTCAAGCGGTAGTGCGATGTTTTCAAATACAGTGAGGGTTGGAATCAGTTTGAATAACTGGTAAATAAAGCCAATATGCTGGCGTCTGAACAGTGTGAGATCGGGTTCTTGCAGCGTGCTGATGTTGTGCCCTGCAATGACTACCGAGCCGCTGTCTGCCTGGTCTATACCAGCAAGCAAATTCAGCAGAGTCGATTTGCCCGAGCCACTGGCGCCCAGTAAAGCCACCAGTTCACCTTTTGCCAATTCGAGACTGGCATGGTCGATCACAGTATGCGATTGCCCGGCTTCCTGATAGGCATAACCAAGATCGGTGGCAGTCAGTAACGGAGTGTCTGACATGTAAACAAATTTGCTGAATAGTTAATTGCCTGAATTTAACATGTCATTGTGAATTAACAAACACTTTATTGATTGAGGCTGACATTAAAGTACTGAAATGAATTGGATATCATTGTCAATAAGCGATCTTGCACAAAAAACCCTGCGAAAAAGCAGGGTTTTCAGTTTGTTACCGGTTTCGCCAGCTAATTGTGCAAGCGTCGATACTGGTAAGCCAGGCCAGCCAATAGCATCGACAACAGCATCATCATCCATTCCGATAGCGTTGGGATTGGCCGGGTCGGGTCGCTTGGGTCAACTGGGTTGCTTGTACCGCTGTTGAATGCCGCGCCACCCGGATCGCTGATACTGCCATTGACCTGGTTGTCAGCATCGCCAGTACTGCCATCCTGGATTTGGAACGTGATCGTATTGCCGTTGACTGTTGCAGGAAGCTGAAACCAGGGATTACCCTGTTTCCAGTATCCTGCATTGGCAGGTACAGGTTGTCCATAGTCCATGGTCAGGGTAACAACCGCTCCAGGTGAACAATTATCAATCTGAAAATTGATCAGTCCATCGACAAAATTAAGTGTTGCCGGTGGCTGAATCGTTGCACTGCTGACAGGTGGAAATTGTGGATTACCTGCGAATGTACAATCCGGATCACTGCTCGTGAATGACAGCGTACCCATGCGACCGCTCGGTAACGGTGCACTGAACGCTCGAATTAACTGAGTGTCAACAAGAACAGTTCTGGTTGCGCTGCCAGTATTGCCAGCATTATCGGTTACCGAATAAGTCACTTGATAACTCCCCGCAACAGATGAGTTGACCGGATTATTGACCGAAATAGTCGCAGTCAGGTCTCCATCGACCAGATCGGTTGCCGTTGCTCCCGGATCATTGAATGGGTCACCAAAATTCAGCATGATTGGATCAGAACCAATGATCGTCACAACTGGCGCAGTAGTATCCACAATGGTGACTGTTTGGGTGTCAGCTCCTGTATTGTTTGATCCATCTGTAGCTGACCAGGTGACTGTGTTTGATCCAACCGGGAATGGCCCTGGGTTATCAGGAGTTGCGACCAATCCGGCGCTGACCAGATCAGTAACTGTTGCGGTACCGAGATTAACCGCAGTCGTCGGCCCCGTCGCTTCCTGATTGATATCTGCCGGTGCTGTCACTATCGGATCGGTGGTATCCGCAATGGTAACGGTTTGTGCGGCACTGCCGACGTTGCCGTTATTGTCGGTTGACGTCCAGGTCACTGTGGTGATCCCCACTGGGAAAGGACCCGTTGTACTCGGTGTTGCCATTAGACCGGTATCGACATCATCGGTCACTGTTGCTGTGCCGAGACTGACAGTCGTTGTCAGTCCGGTTGCTTCCTGGGTGATATTCGCCGGAGGTGTCACCACAGGAGGTATTCCGTCATTGACAATCACTGTGCGGGTTGCAGTTGCAGGGTTGCCTGCTGTATCCGTGACAGAATATGTGATGGTATAGGTTGCTGGAATCGCGGTATTGACTGTACCGGAAGCACTGATACCGGCACTGACATTGCCATCGACCAGATCGGTTGCGGTTGCACCCGGATCGGTGAAAGTATCGGCTGTTGTCAGTGTTAACGGGTTAGCACCATTCAAACTGATGACAGGTGCCGTTGTATCAACAATAGTGACTGTCTGGGTAGCCGTACCAATGTTGCTGGATAAATCAGTTGCTGACCAGGTCACTGTGGTTGGGCCAACCGGGAATGGGCCGGGATTATTTGGTGTTGCAATCAGTCCTGAGTCAACCAGATCGGTAACAGTTGCATTACCCAGAACTACAGCCGTTGTCGGCCCGGTTGCTTCCTGGTTGATATCAGCCGGTGGTGTGACCACTGGATCAGTTGTATCGTTGATGGTGACAGTTTGTATTGCGGTGGAAGTATTACCGATACTGTCGGTTACGCTCCAGGTGACAGTCGTGGTTCCGAGCGGGAATGGTCCGGTATTATCTGGTGTTGCCGTCAAACCTCTGCTGAAATCATCTGCAACTGATGCAGTACCGAGTGCAACTGCTGTAGTTGATCCGGTCGCTTCGGTGTTAATGTTCGCAGGTGGTGTGATTACTGCGGGTTCATCGACAGTCAACGTATCCGAAGCAGTGCCGCTATTACCGGATGTGGATGTCAAATCACCACTGACATTGACTTTGTTGCCCGCATTAATACTGACTACATCAACTTGTATGGTGCAGGTAGCTCCAGATGCAATTGATCCGCCGTTATAAGTAATCACTCCATTACCGGAAACAGCTGTCACTGTACCTGCGGTACAAGTCGTTGAGACGTTAGGCGTACTGGAAATTTGTAATCCGGCAGGTAGGTTATCGGTAAAATCCAGCGCTGTCGCTGCCAGTGAGCTGGCTGTATTATCGATTGTAAATGTTAGTGTACTGACTGTGTTAGGACCATTTAGTCCGACTGTTGACGGCGCAAAAGCTTTATTGAAAGTCGGCGGTGGTTCCAGCGTCAGATTTGCAGTTGCAGGGATGCTGACCAGCAAACCATTTTGCAACAGGTCACTGGTTGTATTGAGATAGGTTCCGGGGCTTACTCCTGCAGGCACCAGCACATCAACTTCAAAAGAACACATTCCACCCATTGGCGGCAATTCGCCATTGCTGAAATTGAGTGTGGATGTGCCGGTAATTGCAGATCCGGTGCCGCATGGCTGTGTTGGTAAACTGGTTGCGATAAGACCCGGAATGACAGCATTTAAATTGTCCGAAAATGCAATACCGGTTGCTGTGTTGATACCAGGATTGGTGATAGTAAATGTCAGTGTTGCAGTTCCTGCGGCAGTCGTCGGGCCATCGAATGATTTACTGAACTGAAGCAGATTGATCACTTCCAGATCATCAGTAGCTGGATCACCTGTCACAGCAAAACCACCAACCATACCGGTGACTGTACTGCTAGTATTCGTATAATTGCCGGCCGTTGCCACAGCGGGGACTGTTAGAGACACACGAATGGTACATGAGCCCCCAGCGCTCAACGAGGCACCGCTAACAGTGATCATATCAGTGCCGGTTCCTGTGATGGTCGCACCACAATCATTGAATAATTCACTGTCATACATCAATCCGCTCAATGTCGCTGCCAGATCGTCAGTGAAATCAATCGCTGTTGCAGCCTGGTCCGGGTCCAGGTTAGTGAGCGTGAACTCAAGAGTAACTGGAGCGCCGGGTGCGACAGGATCATCGGTAAAGGATTTGGATAGCGTTAACTGATCTGATTCGACGATCAGGTTGTCAATTGCCGGACCATCTAATCCCGGCGTGGTGCCCAGCATGTACGAGACACTATTGACAAAGTTTTCGTAAACACCGTCCGATGCTGTTGCGGGTACTGTCACTTCAACATCGATGTTGCATGTCTGGCCTGCTGGCAGGCTGCCATTGGCATAGGTGAGGAAAGAGCCAAGATTAGGGATGGTCGTGACGGTCAAAGTTCCACCGCAATCATCAGCAAGAGCCGGGTCAGTAGCAATCAGGCCTGCAACAGGAATTAAGCTGTCAGTAAACCCAATCCCAGTTGCAGTTACAGAGCTGATGTTTTCGAGAGTGAAACGCAGCGTTAAAGCTTTACCAGGGAATGCTGGATCACCAAGGAATTCCTTGGTGAAGAGCATTCCGCCGACATCAAGATCAGCACTGGTTGCGCTTGAAGTAACAGGCATTCCGCTGACAGTCGCACTAACGCCGCTTGTCGTGTTGGTATAGCTGCCTGAGGCGGTACCCATTGGAACATCAAGAGTGACGCTAAATGTGCAACTCTCGCCCGGTGACAGAGATCCACCCATCAAAGTCAACAAGGTATCCCCTGCCGAGCCGGTTAATGATGAGCCGGTGCCACAAGGAGGATCCGGTAATGCAGGTAGATTCGCGGTAAGTCCAGCGATAGCTGGAACAAGCGCTGTCAGGTTGTCGGTGAATGTGATGCCGGTGGCATCTGCTGAAGCGTTCGCCGAGTGCGTGAGAGTAAATTCCAGAGTCACGGTATCACCGGGTGCAACCGGATCATCGGTGAATGACATTTTCAATAGTGGCGCTGCACTAACAGTCAATGTGTCACTGGCAGTGTTTCCCGTGCGAGTGGCGCCGTCTACAGTGGCAGTAATTTCCTCGGTGGTGTTGAGGTAAGTGTTGGGTGCCATATCGGGAGGAATCGTCAACGTAACATCAAAGCTACATGTTGCACCAGCGCCGGGTGCAGCAGTCAGGTTTCCTTGTGTTAATGACAGGCCCTGGCGATCTGAGTCAGGAAAGACGAATCCTAGCGATGAACCCACGCCACATGGTGGATCAGGAACTGGAGGTAGCGTTACAGATAATGGGAATGGCAGAAAACCGGTGCCTGGTCCACCGTCGGTCAATTCGTCAATAAAAGCGATATCTGTTGCACCAGAAGTAGTGCTGGTATTAGTGATGGTAAATCTCAGGATGACATCGTCACCTGGATTGACGATTGGGTCAGGTGCAAATGTACCGACCTCAAGAAACTCTTTGGTCAGAATTGGTACAGGCTCGACAAAAAGATCGTCTGAAGCCATATTTCCAACAACTGGCGAGCCATCGACAGTGGCGCTCACTGTGCTCGTGGTATTTGTATAACTTCCTGGCGTAGCGCCAGATGGGATTGCCACACTGACTCTGATTGAACAGGAGCTTTCAGGACCCAGAGTGCCGCCACTAAAACCAATTGTTGTTGTGCCAACTCCGGAGACAGAGCCGCCACAATCATTTGACTGCAAACTGCTATATATAAGTCCTGCGAGAGCCGGTACCAGTGTAGTCAAGTCATCTGTGAAGGCAATATTGGTTGCAGTGAAATTACGGTCGAAATTGTCAATAGTAAATTCCAGTGTTGTTAAAACACCGGGCGGTGTTGGATCATTGGTGAATGATTTCTGCAGAGCAAGCGGAGTAACGCTGACGTTAAGTGTGGCGCTGGCCTTGCCGCTGCCGGTGAAATCAGCAAGGAGTTCACTGGTTACGTTATCGAGCATGCCGATGCCAGTTGCCGTTACATCTACACTGACAGAGCAGGTTGCTCCAATCGGCAGCACCTCAAAACCTGGAAAAATTGTATTACCATTTGCGTTAAGAACAATGACATTGCTTCCAGGGGCGGCGGTGAGTGTTGTGTCAGGAGCACTGGCACTGATGCAATCCGTGAAGGTATTTGCTGGATCGGCAACCACCATCCCGGCGGGCAGGTTGTCAGTGAAATCCAGGTTACCAACGCGACTTGCATTTAGAGTATTGTCGATGGTGAAAGTCAAGGTGCTGCGACTACCAAGGGAAATGGAATTTGGTGCAAAGCTTTTGCTGAATCCTGGCCGATTTGTGACAACATTTAAGTCATCTGTTGCTGTTGTTCCTGTACCTGCTAATGATGTCAGGTTACTTGAGGTGTTAGTGTGGGTGCCGATTGTCGATGAGGTCACATCAACAGTGATGAAACATGATGCTGAACCGGCAACCTCACCATTTGTGAAAGTAATTGTAGAGCCGCCATTGGGTGCATTAAGTATTGCAAAATCACCACAAGTTGATGTTGTATTTGATGGTGAGGCAATTGTTACGCCTGCTGGCAAGTTATCTGTAAATGCAAGTTGCTCAACTGGTGAGGGATTACCATTGATTATGTCAAAACGCAGCGTCGATATGCCGCCCGGACCGATGGTATCCGGTGTAAAGGTTTTAGTGAAACCAGGGCCTAAAGCAACTCCTGCATTGGCAGAATAGGGTAGTAATGCTAACAAGAAGGTGATCCATAAAACACGAAAATTATTGTTATTAGTACGAATAAAAATTGACATACAAAACACCAAGTGTAAAAAATATTGACAAACTGTGCGTATTATACTGAAATTCAAGCAAAAGCAATGGAGCTAATTGCAGTTAATTGTGATGAACTGCACTCGCGTGCGATGCTTATTCAATAAGCATAGTTGAATACTGTGATCCTTTTCACATTTGTTATTTAATTTACAGAAGTTGTTGAGGAACACAGAGTCAACAGTGTGTTGGAACTGTGACTATGTAACACTGTTGTCTTTATCAGAATCTAAAGTGGCAGACGGTTTCCAGGACGGGATTTAGAACCTGTTCAAGAATGTAAACAGGTAATTAAAGCAGTTGTATCAGCTTAAAATAACACATTGTTGTAATGACTTAATTCATTAAATTCAAGTACATTACCATCAGGGTCGCGTATGAAACAGACAATTCGTCTGGGACTGACCTGAACAGGGCCTTCTGTTATGACGATCTGATTTTCTTTTAGGCGTTGCAAAGTGTCCTGCATGTTTTTCACGACAAAAGCTAGATGTGTGATGCCGGAATATTTAATATCAGCGTCAAGCAGGACGTTATATTTTTGATTTTGCTCAGCATTTAAAATCAGATTAATCCGGACACCGCTGGGATGGCTCAACGGATAGACCTGGTAGTCAGTCAAATCTTCCGAGGCATCAAGTTCGAAGCCAAAAATGGAATAAAATTCAAGTGACAGATCAAGCTCTGAAACTCTTATTCCCATATGGTCAAGCGTTAATATCGGAATACTGATCATGGTATCTTCATAGGTATTAGTCCAATGCGAATGCATTGATTGTGTATTGCTGGGGACAGAATCATTGTGTTTTTCCATTGCCGTTTTTGCATTCATATCGGGTACAGTCTTTTAAATTGCATTGGTTCAACGAGTTACTCAGTTGATTGTTTTAAGATCAGCGATTTGAGTGTCAGAAAACGCATCACAGGGTTGATTGTTGTGTTAACGCTGTTTTCAGTTTGGGCTTTAGGATAAAACTGTACCACCTTGCGATTAGTTCGTTCTTTTGCATGGTCTTGCTGTTTTTGAGTCAAGTCGTTAACGTTTTGACTTTCTACGTTTTTTGATGCCAAGCTCCGTTTGTCAGCAGTTGTTTTGATGCCAAGCTCTCCGTTATAGAAGGCCTGGCTGAGCGACTGGTGTTTTATTGATTGTTTACCCATGTTCGTATTCCATGCCGTTGTAATTGAAAGTATCCGATATGTTTTTCCATTAGACGTGCATATACCATACATTGATGCGTTGTAAATGATAATATGACATATTGAAAAACAATGTTTCCCCATAGAAACAATGAATATAGAAATCGATTTTGTAGAGTTTGTGACGACCGTACAACACGGCAGTTTTTCCAAAGCGGCCTCTATCCTTGGTGTTTCCAAATCACATATCAGTAAACAAGTCAGTCGGCTTGAACAACGCCTGGGTGTTCAGTTACTGGTTCGCAGCACCCGAAAAATCAGTTTGACTGAAATAGGTCGTGCTTACTTTGAACGTTGTGAACGAATACTTGATGAAGTCCGTGAAGCTGAATCTGTGGTTTCCGAGATTAAAGGAGAGCCACAAGGTGTGTTGAATATCAGTCTTCCCAATACAGTTGGTGAGCGTTATATTGTGCCTTTAATTGCCGGATTTATGTCGCGCCATCCAGGTATTCGGGTCAATGCCTCGATATCAACGCGAAATGTGGATTTGCTGGAAGAGAATTTTGATCTGGCGATTCGTATAGGAAAGCTTGCCGAATCAAGATTGGTGGCCAGAAAATTGACTGATATTCGCTGGATAGTTTGCGCGTCCCCTGATTATTGTAAAAACTACGGAGTCCCGGCGACACCTGACGAGCTGGTTCAGCATAACTGCCTGGTGTTTGATTTGTTTGGCGCTCATAGCGAGAGTTACTGGTCGTTGAGCAATGCAGGACAAATCACTCGTTTTCCGGTCAAGGGAATCTATTTCAGTAACAATGCCGATTCGTTGATTAATTGTGCTCTGGAAGATATCGGTTTGGTATATTTACCCGATCTGTTTTTAAGAGATTATATTAACAAAGCAGCGTTGCAACAGGTGTTAACCGACTGGGGGAGCGAAACTGCACTGTCCCTGGTGTATCCATACAGCCGTCATTTATCAATCAAAGTACGTCGATTTGTCGATTACCTTATTGAAAACCTGGATTTTGAAAAAACCAGACCGGTCGTTATGTCTTGATGTCGATTAAACGGATGACGAATATTCAGGACTTGCTGCAACAACGCTTAAATTTTTTCCCACTCCCGCACGCACACGGTGCATTTTTTCCAGGTGAAGTTTGAGCAGAAGGATTCTGCACCGATTTAATCACACCTTTCAGGTAATACCAGCGCGATGATTTTTTGACAAACTGGCTGATTTCATTGAGCACAAGGGGTTTGTCGTTGATGAGATGATAAGCTTTGAACTGCACGACCCCCTTGCGATCAGTTGCCTTGCCTTTTTTGGTCTCGATAATTTCCAGTTTGGTCCATTCAATGTCCTGGTTATTCAGGTCGATTGATTCAGGACGAGTGGTTTTATCCCAGCTCGAAAGAATATACTCGTTAAGGTTCAGTACAAACGCGCAGTAGCGACTGCGCATCAGTTGTTCTGCAGTCTCAGCAAGTTGTTGATTGTCGTGCAGCGGCTTGCAGCATTCAATATAGGATTTACCGGAACAACACGGGCATATCAAATTATCTGTATCGTGAGTCATGATTCATCTATGAGAAAACGGTTAAACAGGTTTGGTGGGATGACACGTGTTGTCGATGTCAGATGGTTTGGTCAGTCTGGGACGAAACCGGCTTGCTGGTAGTTTGCTGCTGGTTATTCAGGGCTTCCAGCTCAATGAGTACGTTTTCAAACTGATTAAGATGATGTGTTATTGCCTGAATGTCAAACTGGTTGACAGCTTCATTGAGTCGTTGCGCATAGTTTTGCACTGGAATGCATTGGTATGCTGCTGCATGCTGGTAAATAGTATTTGCAAACCGGCTGATTTCACTCATATTATTGTTGTTACGTATTGTCTGCCAGGTTTCCAGTTGTCTGTTAAGCTCAATCAACAGAGCAGGGAGTTGTTCCAGTTGTTGCTTGTTGAGTTCAAGCTTGATCGTATCTTCATGTGCTGGGTTGGTCAGGGAATGATCGAGAAAATGACACAACGTTTCAATCAGGGCACTTCGAGTGACAGGTTTCTGTATATAGCCGTCAAAATTCAGCGCTTTGTCAGCCATTTTGGAAGCTGTCAGTGCAATAATCGGGACAGTGTGTATCAATTTAATGTGTTGCGCTGCATCATGGCCATTCATGACAGGCATTCTGATATCCATCAATATCAAATCAAACGTGTGTTGCTGTGTAATTTGAACTGCATCTTTGCCATTGTCGGCTTCAATGGTTTTGATTGGGGTATCTCTTAATATCTCCTTGATCAGTTGGCGATTATTGTCGATATCGTCGACGATGAGGATTAACGCGGGTTTGAATTCGATATCCCCGGTATGGTTTGGTTGATCTGCTTGCTGAATCCGTTTTTGTTCGACACAAAATTGAACCTGCTTTAACACCACGGTAAATGTTGAACCATGACCGGGTTTGCTTGAAACAGTTAAATCACCTCCCATTAGAGCAGTGAGTCGCCGACTGATAGCCAGTCCCAGTCCGGTGCCTTTGTAATTCTGGTGATGTAATTGTTGTGACTGGGTAAACTTGGAAAAAACCTCTTCGATCTGGTCCTCTGCAATGCCGATTCCTGAGTCTTCGACGGTAATGACCAGATCCTGTGTTTGATGAGCAGTGTCTTGGTTTCTGGAGCTGATTTCCAGACGTACATAACCGGATTCAGTAAATTTGATTGCATTGCCGACCAGGTTGAATAACACCTGGCGCAGCCGAACCGGATCAATCAGGAAGTCAACACCACTGACGCTAGAATCAATAGCAACAGTCAGCTCCAGTTGTTTATTAGCGGCACTGACAGTGAATATATCCATAATGTCCTCGATGAGTTCCTGGAGGTCAGTCTGGCTGTGTTGAATCTGCATTTTACCGGCTTCAATCTTGGACAAATCGAGAATATCATTGATCAGGCTCATTAACGTGGTACTGGCGGAGCGAATGGTTTTAACATAGCTGCTTAATTGCGGATCGTTGAGCTTATTCTCAAGTAACTCTGTAAAACCGATGATTGCATTCATCGGTGTTCTGATCTCATGACTAATATTGGCTAGAAATTCAGATTTGGCCTTGTTTGCATGTTCTGCCTGCTGCATGGCTTCAGCCAGACGTTGTTCAATTTTGATGCGCTCCGATAAATTAATCATCACAACCAGCCATACATTCTGGTTCTGGTAATGAATTGGTAATACCGATAGCAAGCAGTCAATGGATTGGGTGGCTGAAACTTTATATTTCACCTGTTCCCCGTTAATACGGCGCTGTTTGATCAGTTTTTTCAGAACCTCCCGGTTATGTTTGCTGTGATCGTAAAATTCAGCGGCATTTCTGCCCAGAATGCTGGTGTTGTTGCCAAGTTCCTGCACTGCGTGTGGATTTTCAAGAAGTATTTCACCGTGGTTGTTGGTGATGACAATGGCCAGTGGCAAGGTTGCGATAATCTCCCTGAATTGTGTTTCTGATTGTTTTTGTCGGGTAATATCCCAGTTAACACCGTAAATTCGATTGTTACCGCTGTGTGCATCCCTGGAAATGGTACCACCAGCATAAATATGTCGAAGTGAGCCGTCTGCATGACGGATGCGAAATTCCAGTTGTTGTTCGCCACCGGAGTCTTTTAATGTCTGTAAGCCATGTTCAATGGTTGCGACATCATCGGGATGCACTGTATTGATCCATTCTGAATAACTGACCAATGCCTGCTTTGGCAAGCCATACATTTCAAACATCCGTTCATCGAAGATAAAGGAGTTATCTGCATCCGGATCCCATTGCCAGACGCCAAGAGAAACGAGTTTCGTGGCCAGTGCCAGGCGCTGATTCAGCAGTCTGACCTGTAGCTCACTGGCTTTGCGTTTTTTGATTTCTGTGCTGAGCTTGCGATTCCAGAAATAAAAAAACACATTGAGAATAATCAATGTACCGGCAATCAATGCCAATAAGGTGTAATCAGGTTTGGCAGCAAATTTGGGGTTACCCCATTTTTCAGTGATGCGTTGTTTACGGAGCGGGCTGATATCGGTCAGTGCCTGATTGAACATGGTCAACAGCGGCTGGTGATCTTTTCTGACTCCGAATGCAAGCCGTGTGGTGAATTCAGTTTTACCAACGATGCGGATATTATTGATTCCCAGTTCTGCAATGTGAAAACTGCTTTGAGCAAGCGTTGCCAGCAATGCATCGATTTTCCCTGTCGAAACCTGCGTCAGACCATCCTGGATAGTATCGACCAGTGTAAAATCAATCCCCGGATATTCTTTCATGATTGTCGGGGTATACCCGTATTGACTGATCAGCGCAATTGTCTTGTCGCTGATTTGATGGATGTTTTCGACATATGTCTGGCTGTCTCGCATAATCATCACGACAGGACTGTTGAGAAATGTCCGGCTGAAATTGAATTGTGCATTCAATGGTGAATCGACAGTTTCTGAGATGATGTCAATATCACCACGACTGGCCATATTGACCGTTTCGGTCCAGGACTTTGTTTTGACACGCTGGATGGAGATCCCGAGTCGTTTTTCTATGTGTTGCAGGTATTCGGCAACAATGCCGATATAGTTTCCCTGTTGGTCGAAACCTTCATAAGGTAACCAGTTGGGATCACCTGCAAATCGTAGCTGCTGATGCTGATTGAGCCATTGCTGTTGTTCCGGACTGAGCTGAAAATTGCTCTGTATTTCATTGATATTCAGCCACTTATGCCTAAGTGCGAGCATCTCCGGGGGGGGTATTGAGTTCAGCGCCTTGTTCAGTATGGAGACAAAGACTGGCCAGTCGTTTCGTACAGCAAATCTAAGTTCGGCTTTTCCTAGTCCGGCATCTCCGACAATTCTGATATTGGTCAGTGCGTTCTGCTCGATAATTGCGTTCGCTGGTCCCTGAACCCCAATGTAAGCATCGACTCTACCATGAGACAGTGCTTTTAACGCCTCTGCTGTAGTATCGACTTCAAACAGCCTGATCTGTGGATAGTCTTGTTTAAGGCGTTCGGAGACGTAGTAGTTGTTTTCAACAGAGATGGTTTGCAGATTCAAATCATCGATTGTATGTATCGGTGGACTGTTTTTTCTGCGATAAATAACAATCGATGGAGTGATATATGGGTCTGAAAAACTCAGATATTGCTCACGCTGTTTGTTTTTGATAATGCTGGCAACCAGGTCAATGTCATGATGTTTGAGTTTGGTCAGCGTTTCAGTCCAGTTTGCATAGGGTTGTAATTGGAACTGGATGTGCAGCCGTTGGGCCAGCAAATTGATCAGATCTGCACTGAAACCCTTCATTTCGTCGGATTGGTCTATAAACTCAAAAGGTGGCCAATTGGCTTCACAGCCAATGGTGATTGTCGGGTGTTGTTTTAACCAGGCGATTTCCTGACTGGACAGAGAGAGTAAAAAATCATGCTTATTCGGATATTGCTGAATCCAGCGGTTGAAAATTTGAGTCCTTTCGTAATAAGTGACTGCATTTAAAGCGCGTTCAATAATATCTGCCAGTATCGGTTGGTTTTTATGGGTTGCAAAATGAACTGGATTACTGCCAAATTGCCGAGTTGATTTGAAAGGAACAATTGAGCTGATCCCTTTTTTCTTGAGAATATAAGACAACGCTGCATAGCTGTCATAAAGAATATCAGCACGATTTTCCAGTACCGCATCAATAGAATCCTCAAAGCTGTTGACCGTGACAATCCGTATTTTGGGAAAGTGTTTTTTCAGCAGTTCGACATGAGCGAATTCCCTGGCGATTGCTACACGTTTTCCGTTCAAGTCGCTGAATGTTTTGACATCCAGATCGTCACGGATAAAAAAGAAATCCAGCGCCTCGTAATATGGGCTCGAGTATCTCATGTATCGAGTCCGTTTCTCTGAGTATAAAACTGCGCTCAGCATATCGATGTCCCGGATCTGCATTTTTTGCAGATTGTTTACCCAGTCATCAATCACGATTTGAAACCTCAAGCCTGTTTTTTCTTCTATCAGCTTCAGGTAATCATTGGCGATACCTTGATAGGTTTGATTGTTGTCAACAAATTCAAAAGGAACCCAGCCAGCAGTGACACCAACGCGGACGACTGGATGCTGTTGGATCCATTGGTGCTGTTCAGCACTCAGAATCAGTTGAGGGTGTGAGGTCTGAGAGTGGGGCGAATGAAAAAAATAAGCGGTGTTTGAAGCAAGGCAGGAATGGAATATTGAAGTTGAACAACAAACAACAATAATAAGGATGCAGTACCTGAACGGTTTTACAATTATTGGGTAAAACACGTTTCTCGTGACATGGATGTTTTACTCGATTTGGGCGATGGTTTTGAATTCGTCCAGATGATCCATAAAAACATCGATAAGCTCCGGGTCAAATTGTTTGCCGCGTTGATCTTTGAGATAGCTGATCGCGTTTTCGATACTCCAGGCTTCTTTATACTGTCGAGTGTGAGTCAGAGAATCAAAAACATCAGCCAGAGCGACTATGCGACCATAAATATGTATCTCATGACTTTTAAGTCCTCTGGGATAACCGCTTCCATCCCAGTTTTCATGATGTTCATGGGCTATGATTGCCGATGCTTTCATGAATTTACGATGTGAATGCCGTAACAAATGATACGCATTTGTTGTATGACTTTTCATGATTTCAAATTCTTCGTCTGTATAGCGGGTCGGCTTATGCAAAATCTCAGGTGGAATGGTCATTTTGCCAATATCATGCATGGGGGCGGCATGATAAATGGTTTCGGCGTCATCATCATCAAGACTTGGATGATATTTGGCTAACAGTTTGCTGATTTCAGCCAGGCGCTTGATATGTTTACCAGTTTCGTCAGAAGTGGCTTCCATGACTTCTGTCAGCATGTAAATCATTTCTTTCTGATTGTCTTCCAGTTCAGAAAGCAAGCGGATTTTTTCGTATTTGGCTTTGGTCTCCAACGAAATATTCTGATGCTTGAGAAACATCTTGGCGTGATACAAGTGGATGTGGTTGCGGACTCTGGCCAGTAATTCGTTGGCATGAAACGGTTTGGTGATGTAGTCAACACATCCGACCGAAAACCCCCTGGCGATGGATTCGGCATCGATGCGTCCGGTCAGGAAAATGACAGGAATATCCTTCCAGCGAGAAGACGCTTTCAGATCCTGGCAAACCTGGTAACCATCCATTTCCGGCATCATCACATCCAGCAGGATTAAATCGAAATTATTATTTTCATTATAGAGAATGGATAACGCTCTTTCCCCGCTATCCGCGAAAGAAAATTCGTAACCGTCCTCTCTTAGAATATTCATCGCAAGTTGAATATTTTCTACAACGTCATCAACAATAAGGATGTGATTGCTCAGTTTCATATCATGCAAGTTATCTGGAAAGTCTGTAATAATTATTTTATCAGCATGATTATAAAGTTAATGGCGATAAATGTATATTGTAAAAGCCCACAATACACGATCGACATTGTAATAAAGTATTAAGCAAAAATAAAGTGCGAACCAGGTTGGGTTTTTTTTTGATTTGGTATCAGGGTATTTGATTATGTTTTAAACGTTTTTAGTGAGTGATGCTTGCAATTCCAGTCATTAAGGATGTCTAGAGTGACAGATGAATTGCTGTGTGTTCGGTTGGATTAAACAGGCAGCAGGTCAAAACAGGGGGAATCAAGGTGGATTTTCTGGTACAGAGGTACACAAACAACTCGGGGTAATGTGCTTCAGTCATGCGGGATTGAAGCGTGTCTTTGTGGTGACGGGAATTACCAGGTGATTTGATAGTCCTGGACGATGCGCCCTTCAATCAGGTGATCCTGGATAATTCGTTCCAGAACTTCAGGTGAGCATGAGTGATACCAGACACCCTCGGGATAGACAACCGCGATAGGGCCTTGCCTGCAAATTTGTAGACAGTTGGCTTTTGTCCTGTAGATTCCACCGCTGCCATTGAGTCCCAGTTGTTTTAAGCGGGTTTTCAGGAAATTCCAGGATTCCAGACTGTTTTCTACAGTGCAGCATTTTGGCTTGCTTTGATCAGCGCATAAGAAAATATGCCGTTTAATATCAGGGATACCCAGATTGACTGAGATAGTTGACAGATTATCGCTCATATTCAGTGTGTTCTTGTAAAAGGTTTATGAATGTAACATGTATGGATGCTATCAAATGAAACAAATCAATATTAAATCTGTTATTTTGTTTTGTGCGTTATGATTATTTGGTTTTTTCCTGAAATCAGAGTTAATTATCATTGACAAAATACAATCATTAAAATTTTGGTGGAACATAGTCAACGGGTTTGAAATGACAGAATATATTGGCATACCGTCTGCCTTTCAGAGCGAAAGGGCGACCATGTTTTAACCGTCCACTCTCATACAAGACCATGTCACCGGGTTTCAGCATGACATGGTGCTGCCGGTAAGAATTATCGTCGATAACCAGAGGCCAGTCGTCATCAACATCCTGATCGACATTGATAATAGCGCTGATGATATGTGTTTCCAGACGGTCGCGGTGTTGTTTCAGTACAGCATGTTCTTTATAAACGCGAATACCGTAGACATAAGTTGGCTCCAACTCTGCGCCACACCAATGTTCCATGATGGGTTTCATGGTGTCGTGTATGGTTTGGCGGAGATCATCGCTCAGTTCAATCAGGTTGCTGCAACTTGCATTGTTTTTCTGGTTAAACACAAAATCACCGGGTATATGTTCAATTGTTTCCTGTGACTGGTGCAATTGGTAAAAAGCACGGATTTGTTTGAAAACAGGCTCGGGAAACTGTAGCTTTGAAATGCCTTCCCGGGTGTAATTATGGATGTATTCGTTGGTTTCCTTGGTATACATGTTAACCGACTTGTTAGTGTTTGGTTTGGAGCGGAACCATTTGGTAATGACTGCTTTATAGCCTTTTTTAACTGCGGTTGCATGGTGCAGAGTGTTGCCGTTGGTGGTACCGTCTGGATTCAGGCTATTCCAGATCACTGCCATACCCGGTTCAGGTTTGAAGGCTTCGCCAAGTTTAGGAAATACAGTTTCACCACCTTCTTCAACTGTATTCAGATAAATCATGAACGTATAGGTACGTTGTCCCTGGGATGCGCCATGATTTCCGAATTCATGCGCTTCGAAATAATCTGTATGCGGTTTGAACTCCTGCCCGATTTCGTAATACTGGCCCTGAATCACTTCAGAATAATCACTGTGAATACCAAGCATTCTGCAGATCCGTTGATCGATATCCTGCATGAATGCATTATCAATGTGACCGAGATGGCAGGTACTGCTGGTGCGAAAAGACTGGTCTGCTTCGTAACTTGATAGTTGAGACGGTTGTTTCTTCTGGTTGATCAGCTCGATAATCTGACAGCATTCATCAGCATTGAGAAAATTGTGCAGTGTATAAAACTCGGCTTTGTCGGTATCAAGTCGCTGTGCGTTTGGAATAAAGAGTTTCTCAGGACTGATTTTTGCCCCGCTGTTATCCTGTAAGCTATCCTGTCGTTGTTGCTGACCGGTAGCGTGAAACGGATTGATCAACTGTGAAACAGGCACTTTAGGTTCATATTTCATGACCCGCTTGATTGCTGAATACTGGTAGCCTTCGTCCAGCAGTATTTTGAAAATTCCATCTTTATCTTGTCCGGCATCAACGTTGGTTTTAATCCAGCGTTTCCATTCACTGTTAAAGTATGTTTTTTTAGGCATGGCAAACAATTAATGTGTTGAGTCTAGGTCTTGCGTCTTACTCAATTCAGTATAAATCAATATCAGGCAAAAATTCTTGAGAGTTTTAAAAATGTGAAGCAATGAAGGATGCATCAGGGACTGACATTGATAGTAAGCATGACATCTTGAAGCTGATTGCCAGAATTAATGATAACGAAGAGCAAAGGTTGATATGCGAATTCAGAGCTTATTCAATGCGCTGCAATAACACGCTGATATGTCATCACTATTATTGAATTCCTGTTCATGCTGCATGATTTGTCCAGTAGCCTTAAGAATAGATGTTCTGCGTTTATTCACTGGATACCCAACGATGTTTGTGGCAGTATTCGTTACTGGTGCCTGGTCTCTGGCAGCGACTGAGGTTTAATCAAAACCCAAGGTTTATCAGGAAAAAATACATAATTACAATAACTTGAGCTTTTCAGTCTGAATCATTCAAACATGTTGGATATCGGAATGCGTATTCAGGCCAGGAGCGTCAATTAAGGAGGAAAGTGAATGAATTTGGAGCTATTTGGGGCCATCGGGCCTTATTTCGGGATTGCTGGTCTGCTGATCGCGTTTGTGATCTATCGCATGATTTTGTCTTATGATGTCGGATCAGAAAAGATGGAATCAATTGCCGACCTGATTCATGAAGGAGCAATGGTATTCCTGAAAGCAGAATACTCAATTCTGGTGATTTTCATTATTGCTGTTGCCGCATTGATTTTCTTTTTTATCGGTCATGCGACCTCATATGCTTTTCTTGCCGGTGCAGCGTGCTCCATGTTTGCCGGTTTCATCGGAATGAAGGCGGCGACCCGGGCCAATGTCCGAACTTCGGCGGCCGCCAATCAACACGGCATAGGCGCTGCGTTACTTGTGGCCTTCGGAGGCGGATCAGTGATGGGACTGGCCGTTGCATCGCTTGGACTGGCCGGAATATCAATCGTATTTGCATTGATTGACTCCTCGAACGTTGCCAATTACTCGGTGTTAACCGGATATGCCATGGGCGCTTCATCAATTGCCTTGTTTGCCCGTATTGGTGGCGGTATTTACACAAAAGCGGCCGATGTCGGGGCTGACCTGGTAGGCAAGGTGGAAGCCAATATTCCCGAAGATGACCCAAGAAATCCGGCAACAATTGCCGATAATGTCGGCGATAATGTCGGCGATACCGCTGGCATGGGCGCGGATATTTTTGAGTCGTATGTTGGGTCTGTGATTGCAACAATTGCCATAGCCGCAACATCCAGCAATTTTGTCAATCTCAATACCATGCAACCAAAAGCATTGTTGTTGCCGATTGCATTGATTGTATGCGGATTACTGGCTTCGATTATAGGTGTTTTAGGCATGCGTTTGCTGAAAGATATCAATCCGGCTCATGCGCTTGAAGGCGTAACCTGGATCGCGGCAATTCTGTTTCTGATTTGTGCATATATGGTGATCGATCAGGCGGCCATTCAGTTTCATTTGAAAGATGGACGTGTCTCTTCGATCAATGGACCATTTTTTGCCGTACTCGGTGGAACCCTGGTCGGTATTTTTATCGGTCGAGTGACAGATTATTACACCGCTAAAAAGCCAATCGAAAAAATTGCAGAAGCCTCTAAATTTGGTCCGGCAACCAATATCATTGCCGGCCTGGGCATTGGAATGCGTTCCACAGTATTACCGATTATCGGCATCTGTATCGCTATTCTGGTTGCTTATTATTTTGCCGGATTGTATGGAATCGGTATTGCAGCAGTCGGTATGCTGGCGACTACAGGAGTAACCATGTCCGTAGATGCTTATGGCCCGATTGCCGATAACGCAGGCGGTATCAGTGAAATGGCTGAGCTCGGTCACGAAACCCGCGCAATTACTGACTCGCTTGATGCAATCGGTAATACCACTGCCGCAGTCGGTAAAGGCTTCGCAATTGGCTCGGCAGCATTGACGGCACTGGCGTTATTTTCAGCTTTTGCAGCCTCAGCTCACATATCAAACATCGATCTGCTCGACCCTCTGGTAGTGGTCGGTTTGTTTATTGGCGGCAGTGTCCCGTTTCTGGTGGCGGCAATGACCATGGATTCAGTTGGCAAGGCAGCACAGGCTATGGTCGAGGAAGTCCGCCGCCAGTTCCGGGATATCAAAGGCTTGATGGACGGTGATGTTCCACCGGACTCTGCACGATGTATTGAAATTTCCACAAAAGCCTCTTTACGAGAAATGATTCTGCCAGGTATTGTGACCATCAGTACACCTGTTCTGGTGGGATTTTTGTTGAGCAAGGAAGCATTGGGTGGATTGCTGGCGGGTTCTTTATTAGCCGGTGTCTTAATGGCCTTGTTTATGGCTAATGCAGGCGGGGCTTGGGATAACGCCAAAAAACTGATTGAAGGCGGTGCCCACGGAGGTAAAGGAACTGATGTCCACAAAGCAGCGGTCTGTGGAGATACAGTCGGCGATCCCTTCAAAGATACCTCAGGGCCATCATTGAATATCGTCGTCAAACTGATGGCTGTAGTTTCACTGGTGATTGCACCTTTGCTTTAATGCCATAATCAGAAGTAAACAGTACCTCAATAAAAGCGGTCGATAAGACCGCTTTTATATTGCCTGCAACTTTTGCAAGTTCTCTCGTTCCCAAGTATCACTTGGTAATGCATACCGGGAAGCTCCAGCTTCCACTTCGGTTAGTAAACAGAAAAATTTTGTATGTTGTATACACAGACATCCAAGCCGATCAAGCTGGAGGTGATTTAATATTCTGAGTCTGCCAATTCATAATGATCCTTTTTACGCAATGAAAAGGCTATTGTATTCCAGCACAAAAATAGGGTTGGTTTGACTATTGAGGTTGTGACTCGAAGCTGGAGCTTCTCGATATGCGTTCCCTAGTGATACTTGGGAACGAGAGAGTTTTCTAAAACCAATGCCCTGGTTAAATCTTAATCAGACAGGTGTCATTTTCTGCCGTCACTTTTTCTGTGAGGAGCAAAGGAGTAGGCGTTTGCCGAGGCGGTATTATTTACATTGATGGCAAAAGAAGCAATGAACTGTTCCCATGAAACTAATACCTCACAGAATTGATTCTAAATTAGTTTTTTTAGATTTCTGATATGATGATATTCAGTTTTAACAGTTTTTCACAAAATGAATGATTATTTAAAATAAAAGGGGGTGGAGATGTATCCAAACAGATCAAATCTAACCAGTTGCCACAATGTAATCAGTTTCGTTACGCTAGTTTTTTTTGGCTATGGTGGGAACGTCCTTGCATTAACTCCTGCAGAAATCCAGGCATTCCTGGATGCACATAATACCCATAGAGCTGCACATGGGGCTCCACCAGTGTCATGGTCGAATACCATCGCTGATTCAGCTCAAAATTTTATTGATACGTGCCCAACAGCTCATTCAGGCACTGGATTTGGAGAAAATTTAGCTTGGGCTAACCCCACCGGGAGCATAACGGGTTCAGTCAATGGGTGGTATAACGAGGTTAATTTATACGATTTTAATAATCCAGGGTTTAGCTTTCAAACCGGGCATTTTACCCAAGTCGTTTGGAAAAATACGACTGAGATTGGTTGCGGAGTGAAAACGGATTGCCCTACACCGCAATCCTGGCCTTTTGCCTATCACCTTGTTTGTCAATACAGTCCCGCAGGAAATGTAACGGGTCAATTTCCTCAAAATGTCATGCCTTTAGTTCCCACCGCAGTCAATATGACTGTTGGCCTTGGAGCTACCAATGGAGGAGGTTGGATAGATCAACTGGAAGGCACTCCGCCTCATGCACATAAAAGCTGGCAACGTGTTACCTGGGCTGCTTATGATACTGCTGTTGGTGAATCGCGCCCAGTCGAATGCGATCTTGATGGAGATGGCACACACGAGCTTGTTATCGGTTTGGGTAGTTATCCCGCAAACGGAGGCTGGATCGAAATCAAGGATGACGCAGCCGCTGGTCATGCTCATCTGGCTTGGCAAAGAGTTGATTGGGGCGCCTATAACAGTGCCGATGGCCAGACCTGGCCTGCCTGTGGGGATATTGATGGCGATGGCAGAGATGAAATTCTTGTTGGCCTAGGTAACGCTGGGAAGGGTTGGGTCAAAGGGTTTGATGACGCCAACACAAACTATGCGGCGTTACCCGGTACTCCTGTCGCCAATGGCTGGCTGCGGCTCAGCTGGAGTATTTACAACAACAATGCCGGCGCTATCCATCCGGCAATTGGTAATCTGGATGCGGACAATCGGGAAGAGATTGTTCTAGGCGTTGGTACAGGTGGCCTTGGCTGGGTGGAAGTCCTCGACGACAGTGCAGGAAACTATGCTCATCTTAACTGGGTACAATTAAATTTCGCCGCCTACAACAATTCCAATGGCGAAACCTGGCCGGCAGTGTGCGATTTGGATAACAGCGGTCAGGGTGAAATCGCCATCGGCTTGGGTAATTACCCTGCCAATGGCGGCTGGGTACAAGTTCGCGATGCCGCAACTGGATATGCACCACTGGCTTGCATTAATGCAAGCGGATGGATACGAGTACCATGGGTTATCTACAACAACGCGAATGGAGCCAGTTATCCGGCGTGTCTTAATTTAGATGGCGATAATGCAGATGAATTGGTTCTTGGTCTTGGAATGGGTGCT
>JAHZJL010000147.1 GCA_022600935.1 Gammaproteobacteria bacterium | reverse complement strand
TCCCAGCCACAAATACGTCGTAACGCAACATCTGTCGCTAAACGATCCAGCAGCATCCGTGTTGTTGTCATGTTGTAGACCATTTTCGCCACATACGCTCTGGCAATCGCGCTGCGGTCTTGTGCCGGGCGTCCAGGATATCCATGCCGGGAAGCAATAAACGATTCAATACGAACCAACTCCAGCGTTGTGACCAATTCCTGTTGTTTCAACGTCATTGGCCCCAGCTCATCCTCCAGCCAAGGAAATAATGTGTCTTGAATGTTGAACCAGAATTGTGATAACGTTCCGTTTAACCTGTTCATTTGGTGATAGTTTTTAGGATTTCAGCAACCCATAGTTTATCACTGATGGACAGGGGTTTTTTTCGTTTTTAGCCACTCGCGCTAATTAAATACGCTCGCTTTCTCGGGTTTTGTAAGTTCCTCTTAAGTTTTTTTAATTTGCAATCATTCTCTTCCAAAACAACTACCAATTTACGAGCTAGTCGCAATTCGTCACATCAATTGCGTGTTTTAAGTGATTTTCTTAAAACCGTATTAATATCAGGCCTGTTGCGCCTAATTTGGATTGGTGTTCTAAGCTGAAGGTAGTAGATGCCAGGACGGCTCTTAACCAAATATTAATATCCTGTAGAACTCATGAGTAGCGCACTTTTGTATCGCACCCACATAATTCAATCGGACTATGATATTTCAACTCATTGATAATTAATGAGTTTTAATTTAATATGGTGCCGATGGCCGGACTTGAACCGGCACGACTTGCGTCACCGCCCCCTCAAGACGGCGTGTCTACCAATTCCACCACATCGGCATTTTGAATCCAGAAGATTTTCTGGATTATTCTGTTGTTACAGGGGGTTGAACTTGCTCAGGCAGATCTTCCGGAATAGCTTGTTGAGCGGCATCAGGAATTGTCGCCGTTGGTACATCGCTTTCCTGAGCAGCCGGGATATCCTGTTCGATAGCGGGTACATCGACATCATCCAGCAAATCTTTTTCTGGTTGGGCTGAACGGCCACCCATGACAGAGAGTGCCAGACTGGTTGCAAAAAACGTTGTAGCAAGAATCGCTGTGGTCCGAGATAAAAAGTTAGCAGAACCTTTTGCTCCGAACACGGTACCTGATGCAGAACTGCCACCAAATCCAGCTCCGGCTGTTGCACCCCGGCCTTGTTGTAACAATATACAGGTGACCATGGCGATCGCTGCAACCATATGTATGATGATTAATGCCTGAATCATAGTGTTTGTTTGTCAGTTAAGACATCTGTTTGGTTAATAAAATGAATTATGCAGCGTTGACTATTGCCAGGAAAGAATCAGCTTGCAATGAAGCACCGCCGATCAATCCGCCATCAATGTCAGCTTGACCGAATAATTCTTTTGCATTGTCTGGTTTAACACTTCCGCCATAAAGAATAATCAGGTTTTCGGCAATTGCTGCATTCTGTTTTGCAATCAATTGGCGAATAAACGCATGGACTTCCTGTGCCTGCTCTGGAGTTGCTGTTTTACCGGTCCCGATTGCCCAGACCGGCTCATATGCAAGAACTGCCTTACTCAGTGATTCGACACCGTAATGCTCAATAACAGCTGATAATTGTTTTTCTACGACATCAAATGTTTTGCCTTGTTCGCGCTCGTCATCTGTCTCGCCAATACATAAGACAGGAATCAATCCACCCTTGATAGCAAAATCATATCTGGATGCAACCAGTTCATCGTTTTCCAGGTATATTTGGCGACGCTCTGAATGTCCGACTAGCGCATACTTGCACTGGTATTCAGCAAGCATACTGGCAGAGACTTCACCGGTATATGCACCTTGTTCGGCATTGGCTATATTTTGTGAACCCAGGCCGAGAGAGCTGTTGGCAACTGCTGTGGAAGCTTCTGGAATGGCGACAAAAGGGACACAAACGGCAACATCGCAATTTTGATTGCTATTCAAGCCAACCTGAATTTGCGCAATCAAATCCAGATTTGATTTGCGCGTTCCATGCATTTTCCAATTACCGATTACAAGTGGTCGTCGCATATACTGTCTCCTGTTAAACGGTCAATGGTATAACGGTTATTGTATAAAATCAATAGTAGTTGTTTAGAACAGAACAGCCGATGTTGTTGATCACTTACCCGGAATCAGCAGATTTTTCAATGTAACTATTGGCTGATGTTAATTTTTTCAGGAAATCAGCTCAGACATTACTTTTATGCAATTTGGAATTAACATGCTTGCTTGACAGGATACGCTGCAAGAGTCGATCCGAAACACCAGACTCAGGCACTTCAGGTTTTTCATCGCACAGTTTCAACAAGGTTTGTGCTGAATCAAAATGCTTTAATTGAGTGTTTGCAGTCTTTTCGATGGATTCTTCAACTTGCTGACCGAGATGATTCAGGCCTTGATCCAGGCCTTTCATAATACCTCGAACCGCTGTCTTTTCAATTGAAGGCTTGATATTCCTTAATACAAACCACGGCACCAACCAGGACAATAACAGCAATAATCCACTATGGACAGCGAAATCGATGCCCAGATACTGCAGCTCTCCGAGTCCGTTTTGGTAATACAAATCAACAACCCGGTAACCTACCCAGCCGGCTGCAGCAAGTGGTAAAACAAGCGACAAGAATTTAAACAATGGCATCAGGATGCGTTGCAGCCAGTTTCCTGGCCTGGCCAGGGCAAGTCGTAATGCGTTCTGGGTTTCAGTCAGCATTAATTTTCGCGCGCCTGATATAACAGGTAACATGGCCTGGCGATAAGGCTCTATTGGTAACCCCACCAAATCAGCATCCAAAGAGATTTGGTCAACTGCATCTTCAAACCGGGTTTGTGACCATGCGTCCCATAATGTTGGGGTTTGCGATGAATCACTATCCTCTTGACTTTCCCCAGCTTGATGAGGCAACCGGGCTAGCATCGGGATCCCCTTGTAACGCCCTACAAATGTCTGGGCAACATATTTGGCCGGCCATTGCAGACCTTCTTCCAAAATTTGTGTTGTATTTTCCCAGCGTTGTTCCCAACGCTCGACAAGCTCACTGGCTGATTGGTTTTGGCCCATCTGTGTCAGTGCTTCAGTAATTGTGTTTTTTAACTGTTGTTGCTTAACAAACTGATTACTGGCTTCCAGATGCGCTAAAGTGTGCCGGTTTGCTAAAGCCTGTATGCAATTAACAAGCTGATCGAAATCATCAATGACTGATTCACTGGCCGGTTGCTTGCATATGGTTCGGAATAAAACCGGATCAGCAAAGCCGTTATCATTCAGGAGAGATGTTAAATCATCGATTTGCCTGGGATCACCTCGATCCCATTGATTCATGACAAAAACCCAACCATGCCCTGCTCCCTGTGACTGCAAAAAACGCCAGCCGCGATGGTCCCGGTAACGCTCCGGGCTAATCACATATGTCAACAAATCGATATGAGGCAACCATTGCTCGACCAGTAAGCGGTTGTTTTGCTCGATACTGTCGATATCCGGCATATCGATCCAGGCGACATGTCGCCATTGCTGTTCATGATGACGGGCAACACGAATCTGCTCAACAGGCAATTCATCGGGCAAACTACCCAGCTGGATACTCTCGTGAATAAATAATGTTACTTCCCGCGATGTGGGGCGCTCAACTCCGGTTTTGGCTATTTCCTCGCCTGCCAGACGATTCAGCAGACTGCTTTTACCCACTCCTGTGCCGCCAAAAAAAGCGACGACCAGTGGTTTGCCTTGCTCATCGGCAAAAACCTGCCGTGATTCATCGGTTGCCAGAATTTTTAAAGTATTAGCTTCCGACACATCCAACCAGCCCTGTTCGGCAGCTGACTGCATCCATTCCTGAGCCTTATTCAGTAGATTAGAAAAGTTGTAAGCCATAGCGCGAATTACCAAGCTTGTTTTTGGCATCGTCAACAACGCTTGCCGGGATATTGAACTGCTTGCCTGAATGAATGCTGGACGGCAGATCGTTTAATTGTTTCACCAACAAGCCGTCAAACAAGGCTTGTTTGACTACTTCTTTTTGAGTTTTTTTCAGCTTGTTGGCAAGCCTGTTCATATGCTGACCCAACGCACCTTCTGTCATCATCGAGGTAATCGAGAGAACAGCCGGAGCGATGACAAAGTCCTGAACTCCAATGCCACCAGTGTGTAAAGCCAGAGCAAGTGCAGCAGCATCTGTGGCAACCCGGGTTGTCCGTAGGCTGTTGAGAGTGGCTGGATGCTCCTGGAGTTTGTTATACAAGCTGAATGCTGTACGGTGGATATCATCCTGAAATGATCGGTGATAGTCTTGTATGGCACCGGCAAACAGGGTTTCGACAGATTGACGCTGTTCTCTGAGCCTGCGATTCATGTCTCTCCACCAATCGGCATGGCGTTGATCTTGCTCTGATTTTTGCAGTAGCGCCTCACCCAGTTGAATAAAAAAATGGTCGGATACCTGACCAAGAATTCGGGTTTCAAGACTTTCAATGTCTTCTGCCCCTGGTATGCTGCGCTTGCCGATCTGCAGCAGTTGGCGCACAGGCCAGGTCACAACCTTGCGTAATTTGGCTAGCGCCTTGGCAACACCCGGCAACTCAAGAAGGGTCAGTAATTCTGCTAGCGCCTTGTTGAAAGTCTCGTAATGCTGAGGATGGTTTAAATAATCGCGATGATACATCCCCAGTGCTGCCGTGGCCTTGTCTTGTAACAGTTGCTCCCACTGCGTATACAATCTGTGTTCTGCAACAACAGGTTCAACCCAGGCATCGAAATGCAGCCGAATAAAGGATAATGCATGTTTTTCACGTTTTTTTAAATCTAACTTAACCGCTGATTTTTGCAGTGTTTTATACAAACCAGCCAACTCTTTTTCAACAGCATCAACGCTCAAACCAGATTTGTGATACGGAAATGATACGATATCAACCGGCTTGTCAGAACGAACCTGTTTCCACTTATCCTTGAGAGAATTAATCAATACCGTTTCAGCATCCTGAGTAACCTTGTTCAAACAAACAACCGTGGGGCATGCCAGTGTTTCCAGCATTTTCATCATGTCCCAGACTGACTGATCCGCGTATTTGTCCTTACTCAGAACCAGTAGTATCACATCCGCCAGAGCAGCTGTCTTCAAGACACCTTCCTGGTATAACGCTGCGCCCAGAGAATCAAAATCCGGTGTATCCCAGGTAATCACCTGATTCAAGGGGTGATGCGTATTGGCAGAGATACTGCTGACTGTAAATGACTTGTCATCAGGTTGTCCTCTGACACCAGGCTCAACTTTTGAAAATCCTTCAAAATATGTCTGCAACCAGGACAGCTGTTGCTCCGGGACATTGACGGCAAAACCTTGCGGGTGAACAGTATACCCGGCCAGCGGACTGACTCCGGCCTGTTCGTCCTGAAGTAAAAGATTGACTGTAGTACTCTTGCCAGCCTGGGTAGGACCCAAAACAGCCAATTGAACAGTTGATTGTTGCTCAGGAGATGATAGAACCAAACGATGTAAAGCAGCTTCGGCAATCTGAATTTCTGCCAGATGTGTTTCAAGAACCATGCGTTGATCGGCATCATGACAGGATTCCATCACTCGTCGATAGCCGGATTCTAGTTGTCGGATAAATTCAAGCATCGTTTATTTAGCCTCGAAAAGATCAGCGATACTGGATACAATGGCAGCTTGCATCGATTGGCCTTTACCTGGAACCTGTTGAATTAAAATAACTGACGAGCCCCATATACACAATCAATCCCGTCATTCATCGCAACTGGAGTTAAAATAAAAAACAGTATACTCGAAATCGTTGGTATTTTTAGAACGTGTTGACAGGTATTTTATAATCTTTAACATCAATTTGCCGTGTCAATCAATACATTACACACTATTAATCAACCGCCATGATCTTGCACCAACACAATCATAAAGGAAGGTGGTTTAAAGAGGATCATTCTCATGAGAACTATACGAGTTACCAGCATTATTTTCAGCCTGATTATTGCCATCAGCGGCTGTGAGCAACCCAACCAGATCAAGGTTGACGGAAAACATTCCATGATGCGTTCATTTATGCAGCTGAAACAACGCATGAAATTCAGGGAAGGGGTCGAATTTGAAGTGGCATTCTGGTCACTGAAACAAAAAAGCGGTTCAGAAGATGTATTTCGCAACCTGGTCGCCGGCAAAACACCTGAAGAAGTCATCGAAATGGGCAAACAATACTTTGCTGACCGCAAAAGTCAAAACGATCCTCAATACACTCAACATGCCTCATGGGACAGTATGATCGAAGAAGTTATCACCAAAGTCAAAACACCAGTCACCAAAAAAAATCAGCCTTCAACCAACCCGGCTCAAAACAAAGCCAACCGAATTATGGGTTTTTAACACCTGATAATCGATGAAACCTCAATACGAATCCAGTCTCCAGAAAGACGACTTTATGTTGATGAAGACCAGCACTTCAAAATCATGATCACCGGTTCAACCGGTTTTTCGTTGATCCAGTGACACAACAGAATCTGTTTCGGCAATTTGGTCGTTGTTACGCATCAGTTTTCGACGATCTTCCTCAACTCCACGATAATGCAACGATGAAATCTGTTCGGATAAAATACCAATTAAAAATGTTGTGATCGATGACAGAAAGAAAATGATGCTGGCATTGGAGAAATGGCTGGTTGTTACATAGGTATACAGGTAAAACCACAACCCAAGGGAAAACTGTACAAAACTCAATGGTAAAAACAGCTTCATAGGTGAAAACAACGAGCCGATCTTGATGATAATGATGAAGAAACGGGTTCCATCCCTGAGCAACTTTATCTTACTCTTGCCTTCACGAACACCGGCATTAATCGGCACATAGCAGACCGGGAAACCAGAGCGAAAAAATGCCATCGTGCTGGTTGTCGGATATGAAAACCCGTTGGGCAGCAAATACAGAAATTTTCTGAAATGACGGGTACGGACCGCTCTGAAGCCAGAGGTCAAATCATCAATCTGATGACCGACCATATATGATGCCAGACGGTTATATAATGTGTTGGCAATACGGCGTAAAAATGTGGCATGGGTATCGACACGACGAGCACCAACAGCCATCTCATATCCACTTTCAACTTTCTCGACCAGGCGCGCGATGTCGATTGGATTGTGTTGCCCATCAGCATCCATAAACACTGTAATACTGCCGGTAACATGCCGCGCCCCGGTCTTGATTGCAGCCCCATTCCCCATTCTATAGGCATGATTAATCACTCGCGCACCATTCTCGATTGCAATCTTTTCGGAATTGTCATCTGAGCCGTCATTGACCACAATGATTTCAGCATCAGGGTATGCAGCATTTAGCTTTGGAAGCAACCTGGTTAAATTGGCCTCTTCGTTTAAACACGGTAAAACGATGCTGATTGTATCCATCTGAATCCCCTTATATCAATATTGCAAGTAAAGCACTGTAGCAAGTATAGCCACGACTGACGATGATTGACAGGTAGAATCGCAAGGAAATTAACAGATAATGGTTATCTGTAAAATTTTATTAACGCCAAACAAAAAAAATGACCGGGTTTTTTGAGCCAACCCGGCCAAATATCGAATAGCAGAAATACATCATGGATCAAATTAACTGTTCAGTGTTTCTATATCACCAACAGTTATCCTGGGCTGCATCCTTTTGTATGAGACTTTGGACAAGTGCCTGGTTCTCCATCACACTCTATCCTGTTTTCTGCTATTTAAGTGATTATTTTGTAAATATTGGTTATTTTTTGTTAACAATCAAATCTTATTGGCTCCTAAACAGCCGCTTAATTTTAATTCCATTGCTGAACGACAGTTTTCCACTCACCGTTGCCGCTATATTGCAATACCTGCTGAATGGTTTCACTACCATCGAAAGCGCTTAAATCCATAGATATTCCATCTTTACCGTCAACCATACCTAATTTTGCAGTCATCACGATACTGTTTCCATCCTGATGCGCTTCTGTCAGATTGAATTCATAGGCTTCTGGTTTATCGATTATTTTCTTCCAGAATTCTCTAATTCTGCCTGAATCATTATGAATGTTTCCATTTGACTCAACCAACATGGCATTTTTTGCGTAAATACGCATAATCGCATCGACGTGGCGACTTTTTAACGCATAATTCCAGTTATTCACGCTCTTGGTTGCAATTTTTTCAGCTTTTCCGGCCAATACATGAGTGGGTATAACGCTTAAAAACAGCAAGACCAGTAAAATATTCTGTTTTTTCATTTCTCTTTAATCTCTTCTATTGACAATGTAATTCGAGCTTGCTGCTCGTTACCAACAACTATAGATTAATTACTATTGATTTACAATTCATGATATATTATATTTAGTGTTTCTTTTAAAGAAACAATAAGACGATCACACAATGGATAAATTCAAATGCATGCAGGTATTCACCAGGGTTGCCAAAGCAGGGAGCTTTGTTGCTGCAGCCAAAGAGTTAGGCATGTCCAAGGCTATGGCAACTAAATATATCGCGCAACTGGAAGCATCACTGGATGCGCGATTGTTAAACCGGACCACGCGAAAATTAAGCCTGACAGAAACCGGCATAGGCTATCTCAACCGTTGCCTGGAAATTCTTGAGGATGTCGAAGAAGCCGAAGCGACTGTTCTTCATCTGCAGCGTGAACCGAAAGGAGTGCTACATATCAGCTCACCACCTTTTTTCGGCTCATACCATTTAATACCTGCAATCGCAGCATTTAATCAGTTACACCCTGATCTAAGCTTTAACCTGACTCTGCAGGGAATCACACCAGATATCATCGAGCAGGGACTGGATATCTCAATATTGCTGAATTCACTGCCCAATTCCAATCTGATTGCGCGCAGACTGGTCAGCTCGGAAATCAAAGTCTGTGCTTCACCAGAATACATTAACCAATTTGGCCAGCCTGATACACCAGAAGACCTGGCCAGTCATGCCTGCCTGACAAGCCCAACCTTGGCTCCTGGGGACCGCTGGGTATTCAGGCGCGATGGAATATCGACAACTGTCAAAGTGAAAGGACCTGTACATTGCAATATGATCAGCGCCATTCGTTCTGCCGCGCTTAACAGTATTGGTATTGCACGCTTACCAACTTATATCATCGGTTCAGACATTCGCAAACAGCGCTTGACGCATTTATTTGAAGACTTTGAATCTGATTTCCTCGACATCCATGCCGTGTATCCGCACCGTAAACATTTATCGGCTAAAGTTGTCATGTTTGTAGACTTTTTATGCGACCGATTGCGCTCTGAATCCTACTGGGACAACTGGTCGATACAAAACAACTCTGACAGCAGCCCCATTTGACATAGATACTTGCAGATCAACTCAATAATCCATTATCCGAATCCCGGGCTGTTTCCCAGCTCCGATCCATAAAACATTTCATCTCGAACTACACTTAAATAGACTTTGGTCGTTATTCACCAAGCAACTATTTCAGGAATCTTTAGAGTTAAGATACAATAACAATAGAAAGGCGGCTGCTTTTTTGCAACAATCCGCATTTCAATCAACTTCAATCAGAACCCGAGACCCGGCACGAATGAACTACACTGCATTAAAATCTATCCTGACAGGCGCGTTAATCCTGATTTCAACCTGTAATCCTGCCTATGCGGAAGGCGACCCTGAAGAGGGTAAAGTCAAGTTTTTAATGTGTGCCGGATGCCATGCAATTCCCGGTTATTCAAATGTATTTCCACGCTTCCAGGTACCAAAGCTGGGAGGACAACATGCAGAATTTATCATTAATTCGTTGAAATCCTACGCCAAAGGAGAACGCCAACATGTCAGTATGACTGGCACTGCACTCAGCCTTACCGAGCAGGACATGCAAAACATAGCCGAGTATCTGGCCTCACTAAAATTTGCAGTCAATATTGATAAAGATGAAGCATTTGGCAACCCTGTTGCCGGCAAGAAGAAGGCAAAAAACTGCGCCAGCTGTCATGGCAAGAAAGGCAAAAGCGCCAGCCCTGGCTTTCCCAATCTGATTGGTCAATATGAAACGTATCTGATCCATGCCTTGCAACAATATCGATCAGGCAATCGCACCAACCCGATGATGACCGGTATGGCTGCCGCTTTATCTGATGAGGATATCGAAGATATTGCCGCTTATTATGCCAGCCAAAAAAAGGGTCTCAGCACCCCTCGATAAAACATAACAACCTGTCCATTATTTACACAGATTGTTAGATTCAATCCCGGTATTAACCTGTCTCAAGCACTCAGTTAATTCAGTCAAAAACTGATCCGGGATTGAAAAAAACATAAACGACAATATTAAAGCTTAGTGGCAGAGTAAACCTTTAACTCTGTCTGCATTCTTTGTATTGTACGAAAATATTAATAACAGAATTGATAACAGTTTTGAAAGAGTTGGCCAGACAGTCGCTGCTTGTCCTCAGACAAGTGGAGGAAAGTCCGGGCTCCATCGGGCGGGATGCCAGGTAACGCCTGGAAGACGTGAGTCTATGGAAAGTGCCACAGAAAATATACCGCCAGTTTTGAAGTTTTCAGACTGGTAAGGGTGAAATGGTGTGGTAAGAGCGCACCGCGCTTCTGGCAACAGAAGTGGCAGGGTAAACCCCATCCGGAGCAAGACCAAATAGAGGAACACTGGCAAATGCCAACCGTGTGCCCACACGTGTTCCCGGGTAGGTCGCTTGAGGTAAGTGGTAACGCTTATCCCAGATGAATGACTGTTCAAGACAGAACCCGGCTTATCGGCCGACTCTTTCATTTTATTTACAGAAACCAGTACAAGAGACTCACCAGATTCTTGACTGGTTGAACAGCAACAAGTGTTCAGTCATTTTAGATTGCTTAATTTGGCTTGCTGGTGAGTCTTGTTTTTTCAAGGCGCAAGATATTTCGGCTAACCCAGGTTAAGCTTTTTCAACCGATAGCGTAATGCCCGGAATGAGATTCCCAGGTTCTCTGCAGTTGCTGTTTTATTCCAGCGGTTATGCTCAAGCGCATTGGAGATCACACGCCGCTCTATGGATTCCAGATATTCTTCCAGATTGACGTTGACCGGGAGTTCTGGCTTCACCTGATCTGGAATCGAATCTGGCTTTTGATTTGGTAAACTCAAATCATCACTGTGAATAACTTTTCCGTCACACCAGGCTAAAGCCCGTTCCAGAGTATTTTCCAACTCACGTACATTGCCAGGAAAATGATGATTAACCAATTTTTGCAATGCGTTTTCATCGATTACAGGTGGCTCAATACCATCCCGTTCAGCGAGCTTAACCAATAAATGACTGGCCAGATATGCAATATCCCCTTGACGATCTCTGAGCGCCGGTACATCAAGCTCAATGACGTTTATGCGGTAATATAAATCCTGTCTGAATTCACCCTTCTCCACCAGTTCAGCAAGATTTTTATGGCTTGCACTGATAATTCGCACATCGACTTTAATTTCTCGTTCATTGCCAACCGGTCGAATCGACTTTTCCTGAATCGCTCTCAACAGCTTTACCTGCAAGGTAAGCGGTAATTCAGCAACCTCATCCAGGAATAACGTACCTCCATCAGCAGCTTGAAATAAACCGGTCTTATCGGAAATTGCACCGGAAAAACTGCCCTTTTTATGACCAAAAAACTCACTTTCCATCAATTCATGTGGAATCGCCCCACAATTGATGGGGACAAACGGTTGCTCGGCTCGTGGACTTTTCTGATGAATCAAACTGGCAACCAGCTCTTTTCCGGTACCTGATTCACCATGAATCAAAGTCGGTGCCTGGGTACGTGCAATTTTGGCGATCTTGGATCGTACTTCGCAGATTTCAGGTGATTCACCCAGCAAAGTGTCTCTGGAACGACGATCAACATTACCCTGGTTCAATTTTAAAGCAGAACCAACTATGGTTCTAAGCTGATGCAAATCGATCGGCTTGGAAATAAAATCAAACGCTCCGGCTTTTAACGCCGTAATTGCCGTATCCATATTGCCATGCGCCGTAATCACAGCAACCGGAGTTTCCGGAGACTGGTTTTGTATTTCCTTGACCAAATCCAGCCCACTGCCATCGGTCAATTTTAAATCTGTCAGGCAAAGATCAAATGACTGTTTGGCAAGCAGACTGCTGGCATGATCCAGTGTGCCGGAAGTCGCAACAGCTAAATCCATTTGTTCCAGCGTCAATTTAAGTAATTCACAGATATCCGGCTCATCATCAACAACCAGAACGTTTTTCATACTCATAACGAAATGACCTGTTGGGAATGCATAGCAAATGTCAGGCGGAAACAGCTTCCACCACCAGATCTTGGAAGATACACAAGACTGGCCTGATTAAGTTCCGCAAGCTCTCTGGAAATATACAATCCAAGTCCAGTTCCGGTTTCACTTGTGGTAAAGAATGGCTCAAACAGTTTATCTCGGTGTTGTTCAGCAATACCCGCTCCTCTGTCAAGTATATCGATATGAATCTCAGCATCTTGGCAATGAATCTCGAGTTCAACACATTCTTCAGGATTCACTGAATGCTTCAAGGCATTTGTACATAAATTGTTCAGTATTTGTTTCAATTGGCTTAGGTCAGCACGTAATATCAATTGATTGTCAGGTTTAGCGATGACTTTGATACGCTGCTTGTATTGATGAAAATCGTCCTGGAAATCATTGATAAATTCTAAAATCCAGGTATTGATATCGACAGCAATCAGATTTGCAGGTTTGCGTTGAGCAAGCTTCAGAATATTTTCGATGATTCTGTTGACTCGTACTGAGTGTCGAATAATTAACTGACTCAGCTGCCTGGTGCTTTCATCCAGATCCTGTTTTTCTTCAAGCAGCTGACTGGCATGAGAGATAACATTCAGAGGATTACGCACTTCGTGGGCTATACTGGCTGACAAATGCCCTAGTGAAACCAGCTTGGCCTGTTGAATTCGTTTGGATTCAACTGAATAATCTTCAAACCAGACCATATGATAGGGCTTGTCGTCAGTATCCAATTGGATAAACCTGGACAGTACCGGCGGCTGATCCACTCGCTCAAGTTCAAATGTATCCTGATCCGAATGTTTCAACCAGTTTTGATAGAATTGTTTTAATTGTTCCGAGATATCATCCAGCACACCAGGTGTTTTATCCAGATTGAAAAATTTTAACGCTGACTGATTGACCGACTGAATTCCCTTAACCGGGTCAATAATCATCACGCCGGATTGAAGATTCTGGATAATGTACGCATTGAGCTTCAACAATCGCTCAATATCTTTACCGCGTTCTTTGGCCAAACGTTCACTGCTTTCAGCTCGGCGCCCTAATGAATGTGCAATCATTGCAACTGTGAAACTGCAAATACCCAAAACTGAAGCTTCAGCGTAATGAGTTCGCTGAAAAATATTGTAAAAATCTGCTATCACTGCTTCACTCAAGAACACCAGCGAACATAATGCTGCAAAACCTATCGAATATAAGCCACCAATCAGCAAGCCACTGGCAGCAACTGACATCAGCAGCAATGCCTCAAGCCCACTTCCAATCCCACCACTGCTATATATCAAAATGGGCAGACAGAATAAATCCAGAGCCAGATGAAAAAACGCAAGGGTGCGAAATTCAAACTGATACTTAAGGATTGACACTGAACTGAAGACAAGCATTACCGCATAAAACATCACACAAATACTGAACAGTATTCTGTCATACGAGGCGATCATTGATGGCCCTTTGCCCGAATAGACCGACCAGACTAAAAATAAAGCCAGTGCAAATCGGTAGAATACAAAGATTCGCAACGCTTGCCAGCTATGACTTAATCCATTTGCAGTGCTTTGATCTCCAGATTCAGAATGTGTTCCGATGTTCAATAAATCTGCTTGAGATAACGTTGACATATGATGACTGATCGATAATGATGATTGACAGACCATGAGTCTGTGTACTTTATGAGAGCCCAAAACTTGCCCTGGCAAAGTTCTGAACTCGGCAAGTGTCTGATTAATGTATAGACAACAATTGATACCAGTTTATGGTTTGATTAAACCTTTAGATAAATTCGACACATCAACACTAAGTATAGTCTGTATATCGTGCTTGCAAGACCGGGTAACTTGATGGTGTTCGCAACAACTCACATCAATAGCTGCCTTGTTAAAAACAATATCAGCTGCAAACTCATGAAATCGGAGTATTTTTTCCCTGCTTCTCGTTAAATAGCGTAACTATCCCTCTCGATGTATCAAAAACCCTTTGGCTCATGAACATTTCGCTTGACTATTGTTTACCAGACTTTTTTTCAGTGTCAGTAAACAACACACCATCAACACCTGTCAAAACCGGTTTCATCTCTCAACCCGGTCATTCTTACCCTTGTTAACACGATGAATTTCAATTCTGCGAATTCCACACGTCCTGTTGCACCACAGGAAAAACTATCCGGTGCTATCGAACGTTTGACTTTCCATAGCCAGGAATCAGGATTTTGCGTGATTCGAGTCCGCATCAAAGGCAAACGGGAGCTGGTTACTGTAGTCGGCAGTGCGGCTTCAATCAGCCCCGGCGAATATGTTGAATGTATTGGATACTGGACCAATGACCGTCAACATGGCGTGCAGTTCAAGGCACTCACGCTGAATATCGTGCCACCTTCAACTCTTGAAGGTATCCAAAAATACCTGGGGTCCGGTATGGTCAAAGGAATTGGCCCACATTTTGCCAAAAAGCTGGTGCGTGCATACGGAGAGCATGTCTTCGATGTCATTGAACAAACCCCTGAACGCCTGCTGGAACTGGATGGAATCGGCCCTAAGCGCAAACAACGTGTGGTCAGCGGTTGGGCTGAACAAAAAGCTGTCCGTGAAATAATGGTGTTCCTGCAATCACATGGTATTGGAACGTCACGTGCGGTCCGCATTTACAAAACTTATGGCGATGAAGCTGTTGATAAAGTGCGTGAAAATCCGTATCGACTGGCTCTGGATATACATGGTATCGGGTTTAAAACAGCGGATGTCCTGGCTCAGAAACTTGGCATTCCCAAAGATTCCATATTGCGTGCACGAGCAGGCATCCGTCATGTCTTGCAGGAATTTTCTTCACAAGGTCATTGTGGCGCGTATCGTCAACAATTACTTGAAACCGCTGAAAAACTCCTGGGAATCGAACAACACATTCTGGAACAAGCCATCGCAGACGAGATATCCAGCGATCATTTGGTTGGTGAATATCACAATGAACAAGCCATTGTTTTACTCAGCAGCCTTCATCATGCTGAATCAGGCTGCGCATCCAACTTCTTGAGACTCTCAGCTGGGAACCCCCCCTGGCCAGATATCGAACCTGAGACAGCAATACCATGGGTAGAGCGGGCAACTCGGCTCGAATTATCCGAGTCCCAGCATCAGGCACTGGAGATGATGCTGAAATCCAGACTATGCGTTTTGACTGGTGGACCAGGAGTCGGGAAAACAACGATTATCAACAGCTTCCTGGCCATTCTTGCAAATTGCGATATCAACACCATGTTGTGTGCACCAACCGGACGCGCAGCAAAACGATTATCTGAATCAACCCGACGCGAAGCCAAAACCGTCCACCGTCTGCTGGATTTCGACCCCAGAACTTTTGCCTTCAAGCATAACCAGACCAACCCGCTTGAAACTGATTTGCTGGTTATTGATGAAGCATCGATGATGGATATTACACTGATGCATCATGTGCTTAAAGCACTGCCCGACCATGCCGCATTACTCGTTGTCGGCGATATGGACCAGCTGCCATCAGTCGGACCTGGTGCGGTTCTCGCTGACTTAATCGGCTCCGGATGCATCCAGACTGTTCGCTTGAGTGAAATTTTTCGGCAGTCAAGAACATCTCAAATCATTGTCAATGCACATCAGATTAACGCCGGAATTATCCCCAAAGCATCCAAAACAGGCACAGATAGCGATTTCTACCTGATTCCTGCTCAGTCAGCAGAGGATATCTTCAACAAGCTTATGCATGTTGTCACACAACGTATCCCTGAGCGATTTGGATTTGACCCGGTCAAGGATTTACAGGTATTAACAGCCATGAACCGGGGTGGCGTTGGGGTTCGATCCTTAAACATCGAATTACAAAGCCGACTCAACCAGTCAACCCAGCAAATCACCAGATACGGAGTTACCTTTTCCCCTGGGGATAAAGTGATCCAGATGGTCAATAACTACGATAAAGATATTTACAATGGCGATATTGGTCGCATTGTGGACATTGACGAAGAGGAGTCCATTCTTAACATTAATTTCGACGGGCGTACCATCAATTATGATTACAGCGAGCTGGATGAAATACAATTGGCCTATGCGGTCAGCATCCACAAATCCCAGGGTTCGGAATATCCGGTAATCGTGATTCCACTTGCCATGCAACATTATATGTTGTTGGAGCGTAATCTGATATACACCGGGATTACCAGAGGCAAACAACTGGTTGTTGTGATTGCTGAAATGAAAGCGCTGGCCATGGCAGTCAAATCTCAAAAAACCCAACAAAGATTGACTTTACTGGCGCCACGACTCCAAGCACTAATGGCTAAAACATTGCAATGAACAAACAGGCAGACAGAAAACCGGGGCGAGGATCAGGTTTCAATCCACCTGTTCGCTTCCAGGATACACATAACGAACTCATCGATGATGGCTGGGAAGCGGATGATGAGACGCCACCCAAACTGCAAACGACTGTCAGCATAGACCGCAGCAAATCAATCATCAACCCGGTAAATTCTCCCGATTTACCTTTTACCCAGTCCATCAATCCTTATCGAGGCTGTGAACATGGTTGCATTTATTGTTTCGCCAGACCCACCCACGCTTACCTGGATTTATCTCCCGGTCTCGATTTCGAAAGCCGATTAATCGCCAAACCCGATGCACCGGCATTATTGCGAAAGGCTCTAGGAAAAACCGGATACCAGTGCCAGACCATTGCAATGGGAACCAATACCGATCCTTATCAACCCATCGAACGTGAGTGGAAAATAACTCGCAATATCCTTGAAGTTTTATCCGAGTATAACCATCCGGTTTCGATCGTCACAAAATCCAGTTTGATTGAAAGAGACCTGGATATTCTTCAGCATATGGCGACCAAAAACCTGGTGATGGTCTTTCTCTCAATTACAAGTTTCGACAGGCAATTGACCCGACGAATGGAACCACGTGCTGCAGCGCCTCAACGCCGCCTGAAAACAATTCAACGACTCCGGGAAGCCGGAATTCCTGTTGGCGTCATGGTGGCTCCGGTTATTCCCTTTCTCAATGATGCTGAAATTGAAGATATTCTGTCCCGGAGCAAACATTCTGGTGCTGAGTGTGCGGCCTATGTGATGTTGCGCTTGCCACTCGAAGTCAAACCATTATTTCTTGACTGGCTCGATCAACACTATCCATTGAAAGCAAAACGTATAGTACACAGTCTCCAGAGTATCAGAGAAGGCAAGCTCAACAATGCCCAATTCGGACAGCGCTTTATTGGAAAAGGCAATTATGCCCAACTCATCAAACAGCGTTTTCTGTTAAGTTGCAAAAAATTGGAACTGAATCTGAAAGACATTACACTTGATTCCAAACATTTCAATCGCCCAAACCAAGCCGGGCAAATAGAACTATTTTAGAAGCTGTCTGATAAAAAAATGCCCAAGCGAAAAGGGCTTGAATCGATGGGACTTTATTTGATGCTTCGAAGCGATTAGTTGTGCTGTTTAAAACGAGACGCAGTGGACAATGAAATCCAAGATGGATTTGATATGAGTTATTGATACACTCATGGCGGCTTGATAAAAACCTACCTGGTATCATTCTCAGCAATGATACCAGGTATTTTATACATTTATTTACAAAAGCTTAGCTGGTGATTCCGGGAATCTTTCGTTTGAACCCAGCCAGTCCAAGTAATGCTGAACCCATTAACCAGACAGCAGCCGGTAATGGTACAGGAGCGACATCATAGTCAATCTTTCTGAGCTTGATATAATCTCTTGGACCTCCACTATTTGAATCAGGACCAAATAGCAGCCAGTTTACACCCCCAAGACCGTTACTAAAATTGACAGTCCTTTGTTGCCCATTGCCAAGGGTGATTACATTAACATTGTTATTAAATCGGCTGCCTATATTATTGAAGTTAAAGCTGCCTGCTCCTCCCCAGTAATCGACATCCGAATCACCACCGCTGGTAGAGCCAGAATTATTACCCCACTCCGTAATTGAAGCCCAGTTCACAATGACATTCTGACTGAATTCAATCAGGAAAATCTCGTTTCTACCATCGTTATCGGCTGTGTGCTGAGGATTCCCTCCTCCACCTATACCAATACCAAAATTTCCGAAAGCTTCGATGATAGAATTCTGTGTGTTTGAAGCTGTTGGCGTATTACTCGTTCCAGCGAAACTGAATGCTGACACCTTGATTGTGACACCGTCTGAATTGACTTCAGTAAAAGAAGACCCCAGATTAACGTTGTTTCCATTATCCGTGAAGTCAACCATAGCAGCCGATACAGATTGAAAACCGATTGCACAAAATGCAAGTACAGCCGCAATACTTTTGTTTTTTATACTCATATCAATTCCTATTCTTTTATTTTTCTGATCCTGTCTGCAGATTCCGGTTCTGCACTTTTAATGAATAAAAGCAATTGATATGCCATATTTTGTTTTACCTTTAGATAGCAGGCGCTTCCTTTTTCCTGTTCTTCTGAACCCGCTTTGCTTAAGCCGGATTGTAAATTATTTTTATCTGCTTCAATGTTGGAAACAAAAAGGTGCCCTTATCACCATAGGTGGAAGTATTAAACAAGGATAAACCAGATCAACACTGTTGGTTTTTTTTACAGCTGACTATCGGTCAATGTTAAGAATAAGAAGATCCTCATCAACTCTATCAGTTTCAACTGCGTCGTTGAATTGCCGAAGTACCAAGATTCACTGGAAAAATACCAAGTGCTGTCTATACTTGCTGAATAGGTCAATATTGGATGACAAACTGGATTGGTACCTAGACTCAGACTGGATGAAATTCAGCCCACATAAAACAGGGAAACCTGAACGGCTGTTTCACAAATTGCCCTGACAGGTTCCAGGCTACGAATTGGGCCTCTTTGAGAACACTAAGCAAGTTGCAACAACGCAGAAAACATAAGTTGTACTATAAACTATCTATTGGGATCGTTATGAATAAACAGAGCACTCGAAATTCTATTCTGGCAATACTGTTGCTGATTTTACTTCCCTTGACATGTATTGCTGATGAACAGCGGGAAAGTTATGGTGAACAAATCGGCTACAAAACCTTAAACGGTCTCACTAATGCCGCAACAGGCTGGATTGAATTGCCGAAATCAATCATTAATGTCAGTAACGAACACAATGTTGTTTACGGTGCAACCATTGGCGTACTCCAGGGAACCATGCACACATTGTCGCGCACATTAAGTGGAGTCATGGATATCGCTACTTTCATGATCCCGTCAAAACCAGCTGTTCATCCTGAATTTGTCTGGCAGGATTTCGAAATCAATACGACTTACGGCGATTACTTTGATATCTACGATTGACAGTCTGATCTAACCTGATTAAGAAGCTGTCTGGTAAAAAAATGGCCAGGCGAAAAGTTCTTGAATCGAGGAGATGTTTTGGATGCTTCGAGGCGAACAGTTGTGCTGTTTAACAAGAAGAAACGAAACAATACACCGATTTGAAGGACTTTGCAGTGGATATCTTTTTACCAGACAGCTTCTAAGATTTAGTCTGCGCGGCAACTGTTGTCATATTGAAACCAAAACGGGCGGATGCCAGTTCTTCCGCTCCCGAAGGTAATGACTGATCAGGTTGCAGGATCCAGTTCGCGACATCTGACCAAACAACGTGTGCATCCAGATCGCGTAACAACATATGATAGCCGTTGTTGTATAAAGCCAAAGTCAACAATGTCTTGTTATTGATCGAATCCAGCATCTTGTTGACTGCATTGACAGGAATAATTTCATCCCGTTCGCCATACAGTAAACACAACGGAATGGAAATATTGGCGCTGGATTGTAACGCCTTGTCCATCAGATTAACCAATCCATAGATTGCGTCAACTCGGGTCTCCTTGATGACCAACGGATCCCTGCCCAGTTCCCGCAACATCTCGATATTGTCAGAGGGCTTGATATCAAGCCCTCTACCTGTCACTGTCATATTCGGCACGGTATATGACGTTATCGACAGCAACCAGCGCTGATACCAGGGCATTTCAGAACGTCCCCAGACCGCCGGGGCACTTAATATGACACCGGATACTTCAGGAAAATCAGTATCCGCAGCTGCGGCCAGAATCACTGCACCTCCCATGCTTTCGCCCAGCAAATAAATCGGCAACCCTGAATGCTCTTGTTGCACAAGCGCAACCAACGTTTTTAAATCCATTAAATACGCATCAACCCCTGCCCAAAATCCTGGTTTTTCAGTCCCTCCAAACCCACGCTGGTCATACGCGTAAGAAACAATCC
>JAHZJL010000146.1 GCA_022600935.1 Gammaproteobacteria bacterium | reverse complement strand
TGAGATTCACTACAACTTCATTACAACTCATTGTAAATACACAAATAAAGTGAAATAGTGAGATTCGAAATAGACCAAACAAGCGACAAATGATAATAGCGGGCGAATGAATAATCAATCAAATTGTTGTATTAATGCCAAATAATGTGATCAATCATTCAATACACATCTTAATAAATAAAAGTAAAATAATTATATAATTTATTGTTTTATAATGTTTTTACTCCTTCATGACACTATGTGGATTGAATAGTTTTTATGATAAGCCACTAATCCATTTGTTGTAGAAATGTCTTTTCAAGGTATCGGTGACAGAGCCAGTAGTACTCATTTTCTTTGTTCAGCCAGTCTTAAAATAAAAAAGCAGTACACACCGTGCACTGCTTTTTTATTTTTAATTCAATAAGTTAATCAGATTTTCACTGTGTAAAATACCTGATTCAATATGAATGTTTACATTGGGGTCGATTCCAAAGTTCAGCTTGTGGTGACACCATTTGCACTTCCAAGCAAGATGACATCAGCCTTCTGATATGAAAATACACCGTTACATACAACACCAACGATATTGTTAACAGTCTCTTCCATATTTTTCGGGTCAAGAATTTTTAAATTGTGGACATCGATAATCTCGTTTCCGTTATCGGTGATAAAATTCTCACGCCACACCGGTTGTCCGCCAAGTTTAACCATTTCCCTGGCTACATAACTGCGTGACATGGGAATGACCTCGACAGGCAATGGAAATTTCCCCAACACATCGACAGATTTTGTTTCATCGGCAATACAAACAAATTGTTTACTGGCTGCCGCGACAATTTTTTCGCGGGTCAATGCCCCACCACCACCTTTGATCAACTCTTTCTGTGGATTAATTTCATCTGCGCCATCGATATATACCTCGACCTCACCCACGGCATTCAAATCAAATACTGGTATTCCGGCAGCCTTCAAACGCTGTGTCGTTCCTTCAGAACTGGAGACCGCGCCTTCAAACTGACCCTTGATTCCAGCCATAAAATCAATCAGGTGATTGACTGTTGAACCAGTTCCAACGCCGACAATAGCGACATCTTTGACATACTCCAAAGCGGCTTCAGCAACTTTCTTTTTTAATTCATCCTGGGTCATTCGTAAGTTTTCCTCAAGTTTTGCTCATTCAAGAGATTCAAATAGTGGATTGCTTGTCCACTTGTTCAAAATCAGTTCTGCTCTTTCTGTGCTATCGGTTTATGTGGAACCGGGAACTGATAGCCTTTCAATAATATTTTCCAGTACAGGAACGGGAAAAAATATTTTTTCAGGAACCAGTAAAACCGACGTTCTTTTGATGGATCCATTGGAAATGATGGCGTTACCTGTCCGCCATAACTAAATTCAGCCAGCAATACTTTACCGTTTGCTGTTGTTAAAGGACAAGCGCCGTAACCGTCATAACTGGCCGAACCAGATCCACCCTTGATTTTTGCCAGCAGGTTACCGACCACCACTGGCACCTGAATCTTGACTGCCGCCGCTGTTTTGGCATTAGGTGTTGTGGTGACATCACCCAATCCGAACACATTGTCAAAACGGGTATGCTGCAAGCTGCTCTGATCAACATCGAGCCAACCGCTGTCAGCTGCCAACGGACTGTTTTTGATAAAGTCAGGAGCGCTTTGAGGTGGCGTGACATGAATCATGTCAAATTGCTTGGTGACTTGCGATTTGTTGCCGTTATCATCTTCGACTTCAAACGTTGCCTGTTTTGCGGGTCCATCGATTGCGACCAGATTTGAATTGTAATTTAATTTGGCACCGTATTGTCCTGCAATCACGGATAAGGCTTTTGCAAACAACGGCACTCCAAAGATTCCCGGGGTTGCTGTATTGAAATCAAGTTCCGCTGAAATTTTCTTCTTTTTAAAATAATCTGCGGCCAGATACATGATTTTTTGCGGGGCGCCGGCGCATTTAATCGGCATGGGTGGCTGGGTAAACAAGGCTTTTCCGCCCTTGAAATTCTTTACACACTCCCAGGTGTACCCTGCATATTGTGGCAGATAATTACTGCATACCTCATTCTGTCCGATGGTTTCCTGCAATCCTTGTACCTTGTCCCAGTCCAGCTGCAAGCCCGGACAAACGACCAGGTAATCATATTCAATCACATCACCGGTTTGCAGTGCGATTGAATTATTCTCAGGATTGAAACTCTGCGCTGCTTCCTTAATCCATTGAACGCCCTCAGGAATGCAGTCCGCTTCACGTTTTTCTGTTGCAGCCAGGCTGTAACATCCGCCACCAACCAGGGTAAATGCCGGTTGATAATAATGAGTTTCCGACGGATCGATGATAGCAATATCGAGTGATTTGTCTTTTTTCTTGAGCATCGCTGCAGTGGATATACCCGCTGCACCACCTCCAACAATTACAATTTGATGTTTCATGCCTTTCCTCCCTTGTTTGATTTGATTGTTACATCAGCACCTCTAATCACTTGCATGATACTCTTTCCGTGCCGCTACGAACAATAATTCGAGGCTATAAATTCATTGGATTTAATACGATTCCATTATATGGGTCTGATTATCCAGTAATGATCGATTAACAATGCTGTGAACAACAGCATTAAATAGGAAATCGAATAACCGAATGTCTGCATTGCAATTTTATTGTCAGCGCTGCGCTTCAGTTTCATCACATAGTACAGAAACAAGCCGTCTAAAATCACCACACTCAGAAGATAAATTATCCCACTCATCCCGTACAAATACGGTAGCAAACTGACGATACAAAGCAAAATTGTATAATAGACAACATGCAGGCCGGTGAACTCGATACCATGTGTCACCGGCAACATCGGTATATCGACGTTGGCATAGTCATCTCGACGCGCAATCGCCAATGCCCAGAAATGAGGCGGTGTCCAGATAAAAATGATCGCAAACAGCAACAAAGCATGAGGATCAATGGTTGCTGTTACTGCGCACCATCCCAGAACCGGAGGCGCTGCTCCAGCGGCACCGCCAATCACGATATTCTGGGGAGTTGCACGCTTGAGATACACGGTATAGATGACAGCGTATCCAATCAGTGAACAAAACGTCAGTACAGCAGTCAGAGCATTGACCAGAAAATACAGGATTATCATTGACATGACTGCAAGCAGGCTGGCAAACACAATGACATTGCCGGTGCTGAGATCCCCTGATGGTAACGGACGGGCTTTGGTGCGATTCATATTGGCATCGGTATTGCGATCCAGATAATGATTGAACGCAGCTGCAGAAGCAGCAGACAATGCAATGCCAAGATTCCCGTACAGCAAAGCGTTTAACGGCGGTACACCAGGCACAGCCAGCAACATTCCGACCAGTGTTGTAAAACAGATGAGCGCCACAACTTTGGGCTTGCATAACTGAAGATACTGTTTCCAGCGCTGAGGTGATGACTCTGAGAGTACCTGATCAACTTTCATTGTATGTCTCTTTATCGTTACAATAGTCAAGTTTCCGCAACAGAATACGGGGAAATTTCCGATTATGACGATCGGTTAAGGTCTTGTCAGTAATCTGAGTCTTTGTTGCTGTCTGTTTCAGCACCATGTTATTAACCAGGAAAAATAATTATATGTTGCATCAAATCATTGCTTCGTTGTTACTGTTTGCTTGCTTGTCAAACATCGGCAGTGCAAAACAGATTGTTCACGAGTACCGTCTTGCCAACGGCATGAAAATCCTTGTCAAGGAAGATCACCGGGCACCTGTGGTTGTGTCACAGGTCTGGTACAAAGTTGGCTCGAGTTATGAGCACAATGGGATTACCGGTGTATCACATACTCTGGAACACATGATGTTCAAAGGCACACCGAAAATTCCCAAAGGCCAATTTTCACGCATCATTTCTGAAAACGGCGGCAGCCAGAATGCATTTACCAGTCGCGATTATACCGTATATTTTCAAAGCCTAGAAAAATCCAGGCTTCCAATCAGCATTGAACTGGAAGCAGACCGGATGCGCAACCTGATTCTCGATGAACAAGAGTTTGAGAAAGAACGCCAGGTTGTACTTGAAGAACGACGCATGCGCACCGATGACAAACCACGCTCCAAAGTCTATGAATTGTTCATGGCCATGGCTTACGCAAGCTCCAATTACCGCTATCCTGTCATCGGCTGGCCCGATGACATCAAGGAATTATCAATCGAAGATCACCGCAACTGGTATAACCAATGGTATTACCCTAACAATGCCACACTTGTGGTAGTTGGCGATGTCGATCCCGACAACATATTTCGGCTGGCCAAACAGTATTTCGGACCGATTCAGCCTCATCAATTACCAGTTGTGAAAACCAGTGGCGAAGTGCAACAGTATGGCACCAAACGTATTCAAGTAACACTACCAGCCAAATTACCGTATTTGCTTATGGGGTATAAAGTCCCTGTACTCAACACCCTGGACGAAAGTCAACAATGGGAAGCTTACGCTCTGGAAGTATTGGCAGGCATTCTGGATGGCGGTGAAAGCGCGCGATTTTCTTCAAAGCTGGTTCGAGGCCAGCAGATTGCTGTATCTGCCGGAGCTGGTTACGACATGGGTGCGCGATTACCCTCGCTGTTTTTAATCGATGCCACACCTTCTGCCGGGGTTTCGCTGGAAGACCTTGAACAGGCTATTCGTGAACAGATCAAATTACTGAAAACCACACTCGTCACCCCCGAAGAACTGTCTCGAGTCAAAGCTCAGGTCATAGCCAATAAAGTCTATCAGCGCGACTCACTGTTTTACCAGGCCATGCAGTTAGGCTCGCTGGAGACCGTTGGACTTGGGTGGCGCGTTGGGGAACAATACCTTGACCGAATCAAAACTGTGACTGCCGGGCAGATTCAGGAGGTTGCAAAAAAATATCTTAGCGATCAATCGTTGAATATCGCCTATATGACCCTACCTGAATCCAATAACGATACATCGAAGGAAAGCAAGCAATGATGCAAATGTTTAAATCGAGGATCCCCGCTATTCGCCTGCTGCTCGGAGTTATATTGGCCGGACTGCTGACTCCGGCTACCTCCGCAGTTAAAATTCAACACTGGACAACCGCTCAGGGTGTGCCGGTTTACTATGCCCATGCCCCAGGCATTCCCATGGTCGATGTACAGGTGGTGTTTGATGCGGGAAGCGCCCGTGATGGCGACCAATACGGTCTTGCTGCGATGACCACAGCCGTGCTGGACAAAGGCGCTGGCCCCTGGAATGCTGATCAAATTTCCCAACGTCTGGAAAGCGGTGGCGCCATCCTGGGAGTCAGTGCTTCGGATGATATGGCCGCTTTATCGTTTCGTTCTTTGACCGACCCTGAAATTCTTGATTCTGTCATTCAAACAGCCAGCACTATTCTTGCTGAACCGACTTTTTCAGACCAGGATTTCAACCGCGTCAAAAAGCGAGTACTGGCTAATTTGAAACATGAACTGGAACAGCCTGGCTCTATCGCTCAAAAACAATTCAATGCTGCTATTTATGGTAGTCATCCATATGCGCATCCTTCCAACGGCACAATGGATAGCGTTAAAGCCTTGCACCGTGATGATCTGGTTGCTTTTCACAAACGATATTTCGTTTCTGCCAATGCATTGGTTGTGATCGTTGGCGATGTCTCCAGAAAACAAAGCGAATCCATCGCCAATCGTCTACTGGAAAAACTGGACAAGGGAACCAAACCTGGCCCGATTCCACTGGTTTCCGACAATGTCAAAGGACATATGATTCAACACCAGTTTGCATCTGAGCAAACCCATGCTGTGGTTGGCATGCCGGTTCTGTCCAGGCACGATCCGGATTACTTTACCCTGTATGTCGGTAATCACATTCTCGGTGGAAGCGGTCTGGTATCGCGCATCAGCCAGGAAGTCCGCGAGAAACGCGGATTGGCTTATAGCGCATACAGCTATTTCAGCCCGGGTAAACGCAAAGGACCGTTTATTATGGGCTTTCAGACTCGCAACGAGCAAGCTCAGGAAGCCTTGAAAGTACTCAATGCAACCCTTGATACTTATCGCAAAAACGGACCGACAGAAAAAGAACTGGAGTCCTCGAAAAAAAATATCACAGGCGGGTTCGTACTCCGCATCGACAGCAACTCGGAAATCGCAAATTATATCGCGATGATTGCATATTACGGACTGAAACTCGACTATCTGGATACATTTAATAAAAAAATTGATGGCGTTACAGTGGATATGATCAAACAGGCTTTTCAGAAGCGCCTGGATCCGAATAAATTTGCCACGGTACTTGTTGGACAACAAGAGGCACAAAAGCAAAATTGATTGTTATTGCCCTGCGGATCAGCACAGCAAGCTTGCCTGAATGGCTAAATCGTATCGCAATCAAGTCTCAATTATTGCAGGGCAATGGCGCGGCTCAAAAATCAGTGTTGTTGATTTTGAAGATTTGAGACCAACTTCAGGACGAATCAAGGAAACACTGTTCAACTGGCTGCAATTCGAAATCCGAGGCCTGACCTGTCTGGACTTGTTTGCCGGCTCTGGGGCACTGGGTTTTGAAGCTGCATCAAGAGGCGCAGAAAAAGTGATTATGGTTGAACGCCAACCTAAAATCTGCCGCCACCTTGAGTTAACTGCACAACGACTGGAGGCAAAACAAATCAATGTTTTTTGCAACAGTGCTCTGGATTTTCTGGGTTCAGATCAACTGGTGTATGACCTGGTCTTTCTGGATCCGCCGTTTCGATCAGATCTGCTTGATGAAGTTTGCCAGACTTTGGAAGAATCTGGTATCTTGGCGGAAAATGCTAAAATCTACCTGGAAACAGCGAAGTCAAATCACCCTCATTTACCAACAACCTGGACAATCTTGCACAGTAAATCTGCTGGCGACGTCAATTACAAACTGCTGCAACGCTGCCATATGTAACACTGATGACAACCCGAGCAATCTATCCCGGTACATTTGATCCAATAACAAATGGTCATATTGACTTGATTGGACGCGCATCGTCCATTTTTGATACGTTATTGGTTGCAGTCACTGTGAATACGTCCAAACAGCCTTTGTTCTCTCTGGAACAACGTCTTGAACTGGCCTCACAGGCCGCTGCAAAATTCCCCAATGTCTCGGTAATAGATTTGCAAGGTTTGCTGGTTGATTGTGCCGTGCAACACAACACCAAAGTGATTATTCGAGGATTACGCGCGGTGACAGATTTTGATTACGAATTCCAGATGGCCACCATGAATCAAAAACTCTGCAAAGACGTTGATACACTATTCCTGGCGGCATCGACTGAACATACGTTTATATCATCAAGCATGATTCGTGAAATTGCTCAATTGGGAGGCTCGGTCTCTGAATTTGTTCCTGACTATGTCGAATCTGCATTGCAAGCAATAACGAATCAATCCCTGTGCGCAAACCCGATTGAAGTTTAACGAGTGAAATGATCTGTTTAATATGGCGTTAAAAATCCTGGACACCTGCATCAATTGTGGCGTTTGCGAACCGGAATGCCCGAATTCAGCTATTTCCGAGGGTCCAACTATATATGACATTGAGCCTTCGCAATGTACTGAATGCCTTGGACATTATGAAAAACCGCAATGCATTGAGGTCTGCCCAATTGAATGCATCATCCTGGACCCAGATCATTCTGAAGATAACGACACACTGATGTCCAAGTACCAGCGGCTTCAGAATGAAATAAGTTAATCAATAACAACAGCTCACGACTTAAACCAGTTAACCATTACTGGTCGCCCGGCGCTGTTTCACCTTGTCCATAAACTCCAGATAAAACGTTAACATAACCCCTGCAATAAAACCTATAACCAGAAAAAATAACAGTTTTCTGATTTTCCCCGCACCATGAGGTCGAAGCGATTGAATCGTCGGCATCACGGCACGGGTTGGTTTCAGATTGTTTATTTGCAGATCAAGTTCTCTAATCTTCTGTTTTAACTCTAGAATCTCTCGATCCCGATCTATCTTGGAGCGCTCAATCTGGGCTTTCATGCTGACAATTTTAGCTCTGGTCGGCGTGCTGTCCAGTTTCTGTTCCAGCTTGAAATTGTTGAGATTCATCTGTGCCTGATCGATGGCTTGCTGAGCTGCCTGCTGTTCTCGTTTATTATTTCTCAATTTGATTTCAATCTCAGTAATTCGTTCTGGAAATTTGATCAGCATACGATTTTCCATTGCCAAAAGAAATTTATGATATTCCTGAACTTTGTTATCAATCATCAGCAAAGTCATGGCTTGAGTTGGCTTGTCAACTTCTTTGATGGCCTGTTCTCTCTCTTTTAAACTATCGGTCAGTTGGGCTTTGATATCGTTTATTTTGAGATTAAGTTCTTTTTTGGCCAGCTTTAAATGACTCAGATTCTCGTTTAATTGCCCTTTTAAATCGACCAGATAACTTAAATTGTTTTTTCTTTGCAGAATGGTATTTTCAAGCTTCCTTTGCTTAACTGCAATCAAATCTGGATTTGTCAAGCGCTGAAAACTGGTTTCAGCATTGATCAGTTTGGATTCTTTACTTTTCAGATCTGCATCAACTACAGTTGCGTTTTCAAGATACTTTAACTTGATTTCTGCCAGTGACATATCATGCTCATACCCCAACTTAATGGAGTTATGAATATGTTGATGCTCTTTCGCTAACGCTTCAACAATCTGCTGATGAAGAATTTTTACAATTTCGGCATCTTTATCACTGGCTGATGTTTTTAAAATAATGACCTGACTTCTCTTGGGAACAGAAACACTAATTTTAAAAGGCTTTGCATCTGGATTTGCCTTAATATACTCAGAAAGTACATAAGGTATAAAAGTTGATTCAATCTTGTTTTTAACAGTCTCTATGGTTTCAAATCGAACCAATTGTTTACCTGTAACCTGAATCCCAATGGAAATGGTTGTCGTGAACAGGTACACCGGCTTTTTTGAAACGTTTAATGCAAAGCCTATAGATAACGATACCAGGGTTACAAATACTATAATCCATTTTCGTTTATCGAGTATCAGAAACAAATCGATAAAATCAATTGAATCGGTTTGATAAACAGGCGCGGGATATTGTGAGTTTGATGGTTGAAGATTCTTTTCAGGATATTGCATCAAAATAATTCAGATCCAAAAGGATTTATCCCTGGATTGTTGATATACAGTAACAGTAGGTTAAAATGAATAGACAGTTAAGAGTTATTTATTGACACTCCCGGCAACCAGTATGCGCCCGGCAATCCATCGACCGACAAATCCTGTCATAGCCAGAATCATCCGGTCCAGCTGGTTGAGCGGGTCATACTTTTCTGGAAGTACTCGATTGACGATAAAATAGTAATATTTTCTTAACACAACAGTGTTAAACACCTGATTGATCTGTTCACAGTCACGTTCACTTAATTTACGCTCATCCTCAGTGATATAAGGCTTTTTATTGTCGTAAACAAAGTTTTGCATTAACGGGTACAAAACCTGTTCAACCAGTTTTGAATGTCTGATTGTGTCAGTCAATGAGTGTGAATACACTTCATCATACACAAACAAGGCACCGGGCTTGGATACACGGTTAATTTCACGCATCGCTTCAGGGATATCAACATGGTGCAAGATATCTCTGGCCAGTACCAGGTCAAAGAAATCTGATTCATAATTCAGTGTTTCAGCAGGCTGTTCTGAGAAGTGAATACTTAGCTGTTCTCTTTCTGCCAGTTGTTGCGCGATCTGCAATGAATCCGGACTTAAATCAAAAGCGTAAACTTTTGCTCCCAATTTGGCCAGACGCAAGGCATCCTCACCAAAACCGCATCCCACAACCAGCACAGTCTTTTCTTGCAGATTTTGCTGGATGAGAAACCAGTACATCTCCCAATACGCATTCCACCAGCGCCTTGTGGACTGAGTTTGCTCAGTCACTTCAAATGAAAATTCCTGTTCCAGAATATACGCACAATGCTGTGCATGATCGCGATGATATTCAAGCTCACGTCGCTGTCTTTCCGTTAAATGATCAAGCTGTGTCGTTTTATCCATATCAGGTTTTGGCCCCTCTAAACCATTCATTGAATTACCAGGATTAGGCATTGGGTTTTGTCGGTTTTGATGCATTCTCATCAAGTAGCGCCAGGCGATTTAACTTTTCGCTGATCTTGATTTCCAGACCCCGATTGACTGGCTGATAATAGCGTTTTTGAGGCATGTCTTCTGGAAAATAATGCTCTCCGGCTGCATAGGCATCCGGCTCGTCATGTGCATAACGGTAATGTTTCCCATAGCCTAGCTGTTTCATGAGTCTGGTTGGTGCATTTCGCAAATGCACCGGAACCTGGGAACTGTCTGTTTGTTTTGCATCCTGTTGCGCACACTGAAATGCTCGGTACACAGCATTGCTTTTAGGCGCGGCAGCAAGATAAGTGACCGCCTGTGCCAGCGCCAGCTCGCCTTCCGGACTACCAAGGCGTTCCTGGACCTGGGCCGCATCAAGCGTTAATGTCAACGCCCTCGGATCAGCATTACCGATATCTTCACTGGCTATGCGTATTAACCGCCGCGCGATATAATGCGGATCACAGCCTCCATCCAGCATTCTGCACATCCAGTATAACGAGGCGTCAGGTGAACTGCCGCGAATGGACTTATGCAATGCCGAAATCTGATTATAAAATTCTTCTCCACCTTTATCGTAACGCCTGACACTACCTTCCAGCACTGATACAGCTATCGATTGTGTAATCGTTGCTGCATCCGTTCCAGACTCAACAACTAACTGCACCGCCAACTCAATCAGATTCAACAACCGGCGCGCATCACCATCAACAAAAGTAACAAATTGTTGTCTGATTTCCGGGGAAAAATCGATATCTGTAAATTCGCTTGTCATGGCATGATCAATCAGCGCCAGTAAATCACTATCGCTCAATGATTTCAATACATACACTCTGGCTCTGGACAACAATGCATTGTTGACCTCAAATGACGGGTTCTCAGTCGTCGCGCCGATAAAATAGAAGGTACCGTCTTCCACAAACGGCAAAAATGCATCCTGCTGGGCTTTATTGAATCGATGTACCTCGTCGACAAAAACTATTGTTTTCACGCCATCCTTGCGAACCTGTTGTGCTTTGGCTACAGCTTCCCTGATCTCCTTTACACCAGCCAATACAGCGGAGATTGGAATAAACTGCGCATCCGATTGCCGGGCGATCATTCGGGCAATCGTGGTTTTTCCTGTACCGGGTGGCCCCCACAGAATCATTGAGTGCAGCGAGCCGGATTGAATTGCCTCGTAGAGCGGTTTGCCTTTGGCTAACAGATGGTGCTGACCATAAAAATGATCAAGCGATACAGGACGTAATCGCTCAGCTACTGGCTGGGTCAGGACCGTACTCATTTCAGTCTTCAATGACATCCGCATCGTCAGGAATGACAAATTCAAATCGCTGCGGTTTAAGCTGTAGATTGATCTCCACCTCAGTAAATACAATTCGGGTCATTTGATCAAATTCATCTTCCAGTAACATTTCAACCAGTATATCCTTGTCAAATGCAATATGTAGGGACTTGAAACCGGACACTTGCTCTTTCGGTAACAGCTTCAACCAGCTCACACCCTCCATATCAGGAAGTTCTTCCAGGGTAAAGCGTTCCTGGATTGAGCTTTTCCCGGATAATAACAAAGCCGGTCCCATGGACAAGGCATTGGTAACCGTCTTGACAGTGACCTGATCAAGATCAGGATCGTAAAACCAGACTTTTTTACCATTGGAAACTATTTCCTGGCGATAAGGTTTCAGATAATCCCAGCGAAACAAACCAGGTCGGGACAGATAAAAATACCCGGATTTGGGCTTGGTATCAGTCGATAAGGTTTTGTTTAACAGGATTTGGGTAAATTCCGCTTTGAAAGTTTTTGTCTGTTCTACAAAACGGTTCAGTTGTGACACCACATTGTTGTCTTGGGAAAAAACCGGTTGGGATAGTATTATCAGACTCAGACCGGTTAAAATTACGCTGCTAATTGTTTTCGCTGATTTCATCGATTTTGCATCACTCCTTTCGCGATTGCTATTCTACAGCAATAATTGCTGCATTCGATACTAAACGGCCAAACCTGGCCCTGCTTTTCCACACACATGACTGACCGCAATGTTGTTATTCAACTGCACCATCTGCAATTACTCAATAAAGGACTAGGACAGCTTAATATCTATGAGCGACCATCAATCATTCGGTTCCGAAATCACATGGGCCAACCGCTTTCCAATTTATCTGTTCAGTTTTCTGATCTTGCTGTGGCTATACCAGGAAACCCTCGGCTCCATGGTAACCACCTGGTGGAATATAGGCACCTATTCTCACGGCTTGATTATCTTTCCGGTCAGTTTATGGTTAATCTGGCAGTCAAAGCAATCGCTGATTCACATCCACCCACAACCAACCCTGTTGGTGATTATTCCCCTGATACTGGTTACTTTAACCTGGATAGCCGCTTATCAAGTCGGGCTGGTTGGCATCCAGCAATTTGCATTCATCACCCTGATCCAGTTGCTGTGTATAAGCCTGGTCGGCACAACGGTTTTTAAACACCTGATATTCCCGATGCTGTTCCTGTATTTATCAGTACCATTCGGGGATTTCCTGATTCGCCCTCTCATGGAATTCACCGCTGACATGACAGTGTTTTTACTGAAAGTAACCGGCATACCAGTTTATCGTAACGGTTTATTTTTTATGCTCCCCACCGGGCAATGGTCGGTGGTTGAAGCATGCAGCGGGATTCGTTATCTGATTGCCTCATTAACGATTGCTGTGCTGTTTTCCTATTTTTGCTATACCAGCTACTTGAAACGATTCGTATTTATTGTGGCCGGGCTTGTTATTCCAGTTATTGCCAACAGCATACGTGCTTATGTGATCGTCTTGATCGGACATTTCAGCAACATGACACTGGCAACCGGAATAGATCACCTGATTTATGGCTGGCTGTTTTTTGGTGTCATTATTGCTGTACTCATGTGGATAGGGTTGAAATTTCAGGATCCGTTACCTGTTGTCCGAATTCCATCAAAAACTCACGATAATCACGGTTCAACCCTATCAGACCAGGGTAAACAATCCGATTTTATCGGACACCACAAACATCTGTTAGCTGTCGCCGGAAGCATGCTGCTGGTTTGCTCAATTGGACCACTCTCCGCGTTTTATCTTAAACAACAACAGCATCCTCAACTCGATCTTGGCAAAATCAAATTACCCGAGTCACAATCACCCTGGTTAGTCGTCCACGAGCCTGTGCCCTGGGAGCCACACTTTATTGGTCAATCCCTGCAATTATCCTCGCTCTATCAAAATCAATCCGAACAGGTCCAGTTAACCATGATTGTTTATCCCAATGAATCGCAGGGACATGAGCTTATTAATGGCCAGAATTCACTTTTCCCTGTCAAAGATTCTGACTGGCATTTAATGACAGAGTCCAAACACCATGCACCATCATTGCCTGATATCCCGATCCGGGAAAGCCTCATCGCCGAACAGACAATGCGATTAATATGGCAGCTCAACTGGGTGAATGGCCAATTCATGATCGATGACATTAACATCAAGCTGTCTGCACTGAGCAATCGTTTGCTCATGAAACGACACCCGTCTATTGCAATTTTTATCAGCTCCGAAACAACTGAGGATACAACTGTGGCCCGGCAAAGGCTGGACGAATTTTTGCGAACCATGTCACCTTCTCTATTTACAATAATTAACCAATTTGACAAATTATTCAATCAACCATCATCATACGCATCCAACAATTAAATAATAACGATTTATGGCTACTGAAATAGAACGAAAGTTTTTAGTCACCAATACAGACTGGAAAAAATTAGCAACTCAATCCATATCGATCCAGCAAGGTTATTTTTGCCACAATGATCAAGTGTCGATTCGAGTCAGAGTCACTGACAAACAGGCCTGGTTGAATTTTAAAAGCATTAATATCGGCATCCAGCGCTCTGAATATGATTATGAAATCCCGCTTGCCGATGCCTGGGAGATGCTTGAATCATTGTGTAAAAAACCAATTATTGAAAAAATCAGATTTCTGGTCCCGTTTCAAAACCACACCTGGGAAATTGATGTTTTTGAAGGAAAAAACACCGGCCTGATTATCGCTGAACTGGAACTTGACAGCAAGAACGAAGTGTTTTCAAAACCCGACTGGATTGGCGATGAAGTCACTGAAGACCAACGTTATTACAATCCCTGGCTATGTCAACATCCATACCAGCAATGGTCATTATCTAAAGTAAAACACCAATGACTCAACAGCAAAAACACCTGACCATGCGGGTGTTGATGACACCTGACATGGCTAATTTTTCCGGAATTGTTCATGGAGGTGCGCTATTGCAGCTTCTAGACAGAGCTGCTTATGCTTGTGCTGCCCGCTACAGCAAGCGTTACGTGGTTACCGCATCGCTGGACCAGGTCAGTTTCAAAGAACCCATCAAGGTCGGTGAACTGGTCACCATTTACGCCAATGTTAACTACGTTGGGCGTACCTCGATGGAAATCGGCATTAAAGCCGTTGCCGAAGATTTGACCTCCAACCAGCAACGCCATACCACATCATGTTACTTTACGATGGTTGCCAAAGACGATAACGGCCTGCCCACGCCTGTTCCCAAACTGGACATCGAGACTCAACTGGATCAAAAACTGTACGAAGCTGGAAAAATGCGATTGGACATGCGCCGCGAAATTGAACAACGGAACATGGAACTGGATATTGATATATCAGATCAATTCAAGGCCGCTGATTAATCTTGCAATATCGTCGCCTTTATTAATATGTCTTGCTCCGTTTTCAAGCGTTTATTTTCTTTTCGCAATTGATGAATTTCGAGGTATTCTTCTGTTAATTTACCATTACCTCAATACGCTTGACTGTACTTATTCTGATATTCCCTGATACAACGACACAGCATATTCGTGTTAATCGATTGACTGCAGACTGCTTCCATTTGACTATAGTCTTGCTCAAGTACCAGGCTTATCGCATCCTGCTTTAAATTCGTTTAACTATTTGTTTCCTGTTGGCATTGAGTCCTGCTGTTATAGAAAATATCTCTTAACTCGGTTAGTCAATTCCATCAAACCACCCCAGGTTTTTACGTCAATCCCTGTTAATCAACCCTGAGAAATAAGGGCTAATACAATTGTGTGTTAAGATTCTTCTGATCGTTTATTGATGATTAGGTGAGCATATGTCGAATCGGCCACTTTGTGTACTCACCGTCCTGCTCTTACTCAGTGGCTGTACTGTAGGCCCCGATTTTAAAAGACCGATTGCACATGTGGCAGAGCAATGGGCGGAAAGTAAAGACCCACACGTTCAAGCACAATCAGATACGCCCGACTACTCCGAATGGTGGTCAATCTTTAATGATCCCATTTTAAATAGATTGATAAAGACTGCTTATCGGCAAAACCTACCATTGCAAGTCGCTGGTCTGCGAATTCTGGAAGCCAGGGCTAATCTAGGTATTGCCATCGGGGAACAATACCCGCAATTACAAGAAGCTGGTGCTAGCCTAATCTATAACAATCTGAGTAAGAATGCTCCAAATCTGGCGTTTGCCGACAGAAACTTCTGGGATTTTAAATTAGGATTTGATACAGCCTGGGAACTGGACTTCTGGGGACGGTTTCGACGCAATGTCGAATCCGCATCGGCAAGCATGAACGCATCAATCACCAGCTACGATGATATTCTGGTTAGCCTTACCGCTGAAGTGGCGCGTGTTTATGTGCTGATTCGAACACTGCAGGAATTAATTGAAGTCACTCAGTACAACGTAGCTATTCAGCAGCGCAGTTACGAAATTGCGAATATCCAATTCACTGAAGGTGCAGTAAGCGAGTTGGATCCACAGCAAGCGTTAACACTACTCCGTGATACACAATCCCAAATCCCCCAATTACAAGCAAATCTCAGACAAGCCAACTATTCGCTCAGCGTTCTTCTGGGTCTGCCGCCCGGTGATCTAAAGGAAATTGTGGGTGCTGAAACTGGACAGATTCCGATAGCGCCAAGTGAAATCGCCGTTGGCCTACCTGCTGATCTGCTGCGTCGACGTCCTGATGTCAGGTTTGCCGAATTACAGGCTGCTGCGCAGAGCGCTAGAATTGGCATTGTCGAAGCAGATTTATTTCCACGTATCGCCTTGGTCAGTGGTATTGGTTTCGAAACCAGTGAAAACGGGGGCATTATGTCGAATGCCGCACATCTGGCCAAGTTGTTCAGCAGCAAAAGCTGGACTTTTTTTATCGGCCCCGATATCAGATGGAATGTTCTGAATTACGGAAGAATTAAAAACAATGTTCGAGTCCAGGATGCCCGTTTGGAAGAATTAATCGTCAATTATCAACACTCAGTTCTGCTGGCTGCCAAGGAAGTGGAAGAAGGTCTTGCAGGGTATCTGGGTGCGCAACAACAGGTGAATTTTCTAACTGATGGAGTCAAAGCAGCGAAGCGTTCGGTACAGTTGGCTAATATCCAGTATCGTGATGGCGCAGTGGACTACACCCGTGTATTGAATTCAGAACAGTTTCTAGTCAGGGAACAGGCCGTCTTGATACGTGCACGAGGTAATATCGCCACCAATTTGATTTTGGTATACAAGGCATTGGGAGGTGGATGGGAGCTGCGCAAGGGGCAGCCATTTGTTTCAAATGAGCGACAAAAAGAGATGTCTGATCGAACAGACTGGGGCAGATATTTCGAACAGCCAAAAGTCAAATTACCCCAAGTTCTCCCCGATCCACCGCCGACTGGTACAAAACAACCCTTGATCAATATGCCTGAGTGGTAACACTTGAGGGTTGATTTTTAGAAAGGAACTTGGTTAGAGCTGATTTAGAGTACCCAAGGGCGTCTTTAATAAAACGTTAAAAGGTAAATACTGATGAGTGAATTATCGAGCACCATAGGATTCGTTGTTATTTCTGTGCTTTATATAGTGATAGGTTTACTGGCTGTAGCGGGTTCAATAGCAGTATCCAGGAAACTATTTTCTCCCAGACATGAACAGGTACTTTATGGTTTGCTTCTTGTTCTCATTGCCGGATTTTATCTTTCATTTACCGCGTATTTCGGAGATAACAAAGCATGGGCTCTGGAATCAAATGCTGTTTTAGTGTTTTTATTGCTTGGTATTATAGGCACACGAATACCTGCTGCGCTTATCCTCGGTTACCCCTTGCATGGCATCTGGGATGTTATCCATGAACTTCACACTCACACAAGTATAACGATTTTTGATCTGCAACAACTGACAGCAATACCATTAGCCTATGGTATATTTTGCGCAACTTACGATATAGGTATAGCGATTTATTTTTTCTCTCGCCGGACAGAGTGGGCTAGAAGCTGGCAATCCAAAAACTCATGAAACTACCCAGGGTAATGGGCAAAATGCAATCTGTCCTCGTTTATATTTGATCAGCTCAATCAAACAGAACTCAATTATCCAGGTTCCGATTTGCGTATGATTGTTGAGTTGGACTCATCCTCAAAAATTCAGGAAACAGTGTCGGTTTAAATTCCTCTGAATCAAGAAGTCTGCAGTTGTGAATAATCGGAAGAGGATGATCTTACTACCAAAAAATCAGACCATTACAAACCACCTTAATAGCAGTACCTCATCGCTGCATACTCTTCAATTCTAGCGGCTGGTCGCGGGTGAGCAGAATGTTCAGCAGATTGTTCTGAAAGCTGATATTCCCGGTTAGACTATCGTGGGATTCACATAATAAAATAGAATGATCCATAGGGAAAAAGCTGTAACGATGCCGGGGGATCGAAGGATCTAGAGCTTCACGAGCAAACAGCGACGGCTTGGTAACCCGACCGTCACCAGGTTCCAACATGAGTTCTTCGTAATCCACACCAGGATCACCATTTGCCACTTCGTGTGGATGCAGACGCAGAATCGACTCACCCTCAACCTCTTCAATAAGAACGCGTGCCGGTGTCAACTCACAATCTCCACCAAGGATCACGTATCTTACGATGCTGTTTTTTACCGGGACGGTTAGTGACCAGACAAAGCGCCGCGCGCGTTCGATATGTTTTTCGAAGTAGCGTTCCAGCAAGTTCAGATAGGCTTCTCCGTCGCTAGAGTTGCTGAACCGACTAAAAATACTCTGGCGTACTTCCGGGTCAAAAATGGCCCATTCAAAAGCACGCCAGGTACTGGTATCAAAAAGATCCCGGTCAAGCTCTGTGCCATTGACTGTCACTAATACATTCCGAATTGGATGTGGAAATAGTTGATAGATACTTGGCATGGTAGCAAGGGTTTCTGTGGGTATCCGGCGCAACCCAACCTTGAATCCTTTCACAAACTCTTCCAGCGTACTGACAGAACCAAGATTGGGAGTGCCCAGCAAAATAACCTTACGCACCCGCGCAGCTCCAAAGTTATTAACCGGAAAATCATTATCATCCAGTACGTCGACACGGCCGTAACGCAAATAATAGCGTGTGGCTAGCCCACCCATGCTGTGAGCCACAATATCAACTTTGAGATCTGAATCGGCGTAATCCTGTTGAACCTGATTGATCAGGTCATCAAGCCGACGCGCTGTTTGTACGTTATCCTGGCGCCAGTCATAGAAGAATACGTAATAGCGACGTCGCTTGTCCGTCACTGAATCACCTGGCTCACCCTTCAAATACCCGCCATCGCTCTCCAATGTGCGAATAATCGCACCGTAGAAATCTTGACCCGCAGCACTGTCAGTGATTGCATAAGCTTCCTGCCTTGATCTGGCTGGGTGTAGCGTTTCCGGATTGATTGGCAGGGCAAGGTCATTGTAATTACTGAACAACATATAACCAAAGCTACCCGGCCATAATTCCTCACCAGTTTCAATATCACGCAACCGTGCACCAAACACGCCATGTACCAGAATGACAGGTGTTTCCAAAGTGTTGGAATCTTTAGCCTGGCCACGTGGCAGTGATCGCGTTTTGTATAAGCGTGTGAGATCCGGTGCCTTTCCAGTCGTGCAACCACTCATCAAAACGATGACCAGTGTGAGGCTAAAAAAATTCGATATCATAGTTTTCATGTTGAAAAATAGGTAACTACTCAGCGTAATCTGTAGCTGCTCAGATTGCCCTCTATTTTGTCCAAGAGCAAGGCGAAAGCGCGGAGTTTATAAGTATAAATGAGCACTTTCAGACAGCTATTGGACAAAATAGAGGGCAAGCTGAGTAGTTACAAAAACAGTTCATATGGAAGTCCAGGTGTCGACTAATTCGGATTCTAGCCAACTATTAAGGCAATCAAAGAGGCTGTCATTCTTATATTGATGGGTAAATTTTTTAAAAACCCTTGTTGGGGCTTAATAGCAATAGCTCGTCAATATAACAGTGACAGCCTCTTGGGAAGTTCTGATTGATGTCCGAATGGTTCATAATACTTCTCTTCGGTTGATAAAGGCTATTGCAGACTGTGATTTTTAACGCAATCGTCTTCTTGGAATAGCTCAGACAGATAAACCTTGCTGACGGAATAAAGCCAGAATTTAAATAAAGTTGAAATTTAAACTTGACTTTACCGACTAGTCAACTATAATAAACCCATGGCAAGATCAAGTGATGCAAAAGAAAGATTGATTTCAAGTGCTTTGGAACTGGTTTCAGAGCGTAGTTACGCCAATGTCGGTGTTCAAGAGTTGTGTGAACATTCAGGTGCTAAAAAGGGCAGTTTTTATTATTTTTTCAAGTCAAAGCAAGACTTGATGCTGGAAGCTTTAGAACATCAAGCCCAGGCAGTCAATAGTAAGATTCTGATACCGGCTTTTAGCGCCAAGTTAGACCCGCTTGAACGTATAGAGCGACTGTTTGAATTGACTTACGAATACCAAAAGTCTTTAAAGGAAAAAACCGGGCGCGTTGGCGGATGCTTTTTTGGCAATTTAGCGTTGGAATTGAGTACGCAGGATGAGGTGATTCGGCAGCGTCTGGATACAATTTTTAATCGCCAAATAAAGCTCATCAAACAATGCCTGGAAGATGCTGTAGCAACAGGACATCTTTCTGAGATAGATATTCAATTGACAGCCGAGGCAATTTTGGCTTACTGGGAAGGTACTATCTTATTTGCAAAAGTGCGCAATGAGCCTGAAATATTGAAAGACCTGGCTAAAGGTGCGCAAGAGCTTGCCATTAAGAGGTCTGGGTAGAAGGGATAAAATTTTTTTACTCTTTATTTAACCGACTGGTCTACTATTATTTAACTAAAGGAGAGAAAAATGAGTACTAAAACGGTACTAATCACAGGCGCCTCTAGTGGTATCGGGTTCGATATTGCCAGGGGATTTCTGGAAAAAGACTTTAATGTCGTCTTGAATGCACGCGATATAGACAAGTTGACTGCTACGACCAAAGCGCTAGGCAATGAAAACAGGATTGCTTTAGTGTCAGGAGATATCGGTATCCAGGAAACTGGAAAGAAAATGGTCAACGCAGCAATTGATCGGTTTGGAAGTGTTGATGTACTTGTTAATAATGCTGGAATCTTTGGCTTGAAACCATTCCTTGAAAACACCGAAGAAGATCTCGACAACTATATTCATATCAACTTGAAAGGGACTTACTTTGTGACCCAGGCGGTGGTGAAACAAATGAAAAAACAAGGTGGCGGCAATATTATCAATATTGGCACCGTGCTTATTATGCATGCTATGGCGGGCATTCCTGCCAGCGCGGCGCTTGTTACTAAGGGCGGCGTTCATGCTTTAACAACCAGTCTGGCGAGTGAACTGGCTGCTGACAATATCAGAGTCAATGCAGTTGCGCCAGGGGTTATTCGAACACCGATTTATGGCGATGTCGATGTCGATGCTTTTGGTGGTGTCGCGCTAATGAATAGAGTCGGTGAAGTACAGGAAATTACTGAGGCTGTGTTGCATCTTGCATCAGCAAGTTTCACCACAGGTATTATTATGCCGATTGATGGTGGTTATGTCACCGGCAGAGCTTAAAACAGAGGATTAGACAATGAATACAAAATTTACGATACATACTAAAGAAACAGCATCGGAAAAATCAGTCGTGCTGCTACAAGGTGCTGAAAAAAACATTGGATTTATTCCGAATTTGATAGGCATGATGGCCGAATCGCCAGCAGTTACTAAGGGCTATCTTAATATCTCTCAGGTTTTTGACGAAACCTCGTTTTCGCCGACTGAGCGCCAAGTTGTGATTCTGGCTGCCAGCCGTTATAACGAATGTCATTACTGTATGGCCGCGCACTCAGTGATTGCAGATATGCAAAAAGTGCCGCAAGACGTGGTGGATGCGATCCGCAATGATCATCCGATTGCTGATACTAAGCTGGAAGCATTGCGCAAGTTTACTACCCAGGTGGTCGATCAACGCGGTTTTGTGAGCGATGAAGAAATACAAGAGTTCGTTGATGCTGGTTATACCAGGCAGCACATCCTTGAAGTCATACTCGGAGTCACTTTTAAAACGCTGAGCAATTATGTCAATCACATTACTGACACGCCTGTTGATAATGCGTTTGCCAGGAAGGCATGGACATCGCCTGCAAATCAGGAGGCGACTGCCGTCTGAAAGACCTAGTAATTTTATTAGTTAATAATTTACCGACTGGTCAACTATATGTATTTATTACGCATTAAATTGACTGAATGGAAACAAGCTTGCCGGGAAGTGTCATTGTTCAAATCAAACGCTTCCTGGGCATTATGGTTTCACAGTCGAGAAGCCATATAGATACCAAGTCGATCTATCTCAACATGAGGAATCAACAATGAACAATAGAAGCGTAGATTTTTATTTTACCTATCTAAGTCCCTATGCCTATTTAGCTAACTCACGCATAAAAAAAGCATTGGAACCATTTGATGTGACCCTGCACTATCAAACGATTGCACACATGGGAAGTAGTGACGGGCCCGTATTTAATGAAACCAGATATGAGTATATCGTCGAAGAAGATGTGCCTCGCCTGGCCAGTCAATATGGTTTGGAGTTTATATCCAGACCACCCTTAACCGAAAGTTATACAGCCAGCATGGGATTTCTATTCGCAGAGGAAAAAGGTCTCGGTGAAGAATTTAACCACCTGGTTTTTAAAAGCCGGTGGGGGCAGGGAAATGATATCAGCAAGCTGGAAGTTTTAGACGATATAGCACAACAAGCAGGACTTAATCGTCAAGAATTTCAATCAGCGATTAAAGACTCAAACTATAAACAACGTCTCGTGGAACTCAGGCAGAAGGCTGTAGAAAACGGAGTATTTGGCGCTCCTACTTTTATCTATCAAGGTAAACGGTTTTGGGGTAATGATCGAATTGAATCATTAATCCATGAAATAACCAGAGAATTCGCATAAATCTTATCCAATCAATTAATCGGAGACAGACATGAAAAAACCAATTTGTTTAATAACCGGCGTCGGCGCTGGCACAGGAGCATCAGTGGCTCGCCGTTTCGCGAAAGGCGGCTATCAAGTGGCAATGTTGGCTAGAAACCGCGATCGACTCGTGGAACTGGAAAATGAAATCGAGGATGCAAAGGCTTATCCTTGCGATATTTCCGATCTTGATGCCTTGCAGGCAACCATCAAGTCGATTCAATCCGAAATGGGTACACCTTCAGTTCTGGTCCACAATGCAGTCGCGGCAACGTTCAAAACCTTTCTGGAAGCGGACCCGGAAGACCTGGAGCGGAATTTCCGTGTCAATACAACCACGCTGCTTTATTTAGCCAGGGCTTTGGCACCGGCTATGGTGGAAGCTGGGGATGGCGCCATTATGGTTACCGGCAACACGGCTGCATTGCGCGGTATTCCGACTTATGCAGTGTTCGCGCCTAGCAAAGCTGCACAACGTATCTTGGCACAATCGCTGGCCCGTGATTTAGGTCCAAAAGGTGTGCATGTCGCCTATATCACCACCGATGCGGCAATCAACGCTCCCTGGTTGGGTGACGATACCCAGAAACCAAGTTGGCTTAAACCTCCACCTAGTTGGAAAAACAAGCCAGAGGATTATTTTTCCAACCCGAATGCCATTGCAGACGAAGTTTTTCATATTGCACATCAGGATCGCTCGACATGGTCATTCGATCACATCATCCGACCTTATGCAGAAAACTGGTAAGCAAAGAAATTAAGAATTTAGGTAATCGCTCAGTACTTTACCCTGACTTGTTGAGTCAAGGTTGCCCGTGCGGTGCTGTAAGACAGGGTAAACGTAACATTAACGACGCTGGATATAGCGTCATATTTTTTAAACACATGCCAATTGGTCAAAGTATAGGAGAAAGACAATGAGTAAATTAAACAACAAAGTAGCAGTCATCACCGGTGGAAATAGTGGCATTGGCTTAGCCACAGCCCGGCGGTTCATCGCAGACGGTGCTCAGGTAGTGATCACTGGCCGCAACCTGAAAGCACTGGATACCGCTGTCGCTGAACTTGGTGAACGGGCAATTGGTGTCCGCAGTGATGTTGATATCGTAGACGATTTGAATCGTTTGTACGCACAAGTAAAGGAACAGTTCGGACATATTGATGTACTTTTTGCTAACGCTGGTATCGCACCGTTGCTTCCGATTGAGGATGTAACGGAGGAGCACTTCGATAGACTGTTCAACACCAACGTTCGCGGCCTGTTCTTCACGGTTCAAAAGGCTCTGCCACTGCTCACTGAAGGTGCGTCGGTTATTCTTAACGCTTCCGTCGTTGCTCAGTCCGGACTACCCAATACCAGTATTTATTCAGCCACGAAAGCAGCTGTTCGGTCGTTGGGACGAACGCTTGCAGCGGAACTCGCGCCTCGTGGCATCCGGGTCAATGTAGTTAGTCCGGGGCTTATTGAATCACCGTTCTGGGGCAAAGTCGGTCTCAGCAAAGACGAGGTCGATGCGTTCGGTGCACAGGTCGTCCAACAAACACCACTTGGTCGCCCGGGCAAGCCTGAGGAAATCGCAGCAACCGCAGCGTTTCTTGCTTCCGACGATGCCAGCTACTTCACCGGAGCTGATCTGGTCGCAGATGGCGGCATGATTCAAGTGTAAATGCGATAACTGCTAAACCATGTATAGACTATTAAATATAACTAGTCGGCCCT
>JAHZJL010000145.1 GCA_022600935.1 Gammaproteobacteria bacterium | reverse complement strand
TTCCAGCATACAAACGTCGGCTTCGTTCTGGCAAATGATGATACATCTTTTGCATCTGATGTTCTGTGTCTTGTGAATAGGGAGAGATTGCAATCATTTTCCAACTATTGATGAGTAAGTTGTAAGAAATTTTGATTCATTTACTTTAACTGATTATCGTAAGTTATTGAAGTTATTATTTCTCTGTTCCTAAGCATCGCATCGCAACCAGTGTTGAAAAAGCATCGTTGTTAATGATGATCCGGAGCAACCCCAACGCTTGGATTGTTGGCCAACCCGATGTCTTTGGCATGTTGCTCGAATGCCTTGTTTTTCCAGAAAAAAGCTCCGGGCATGGTGGTCGGGACCACGAGGATATAAAACAAGGCGCGGCCAATCAAGGCGGCTGCCACTAGTGATAATGACAGCGCAGCCCAGCTTGTGAGTAACCAGGCATTGACGTTTGAAACCATAACCATACTGGCAATTGAAACAAGATTGACAACCATGAGAATGTTTCTCAGGTAATACGTCTTGCCGAATGTTGTGGTTTGAATGTAATGCGACACCGCACCTTCATGTTCAGCAGAGCGCATATCACGAGCATGACACCATAACCCGATGCTTTCCAAAGCAATTCCGATGAGCATGGGGATGGCTAAGGTCTTCAGCAAGTCTGCCGGGTTCATGCCATTAAAGAGAATCACTGGGACATACATCACCCCGATAAGCAATGCTCCCAGCACCAGCATGTTGCCGTAAAATGTTGCGGCAGCCTGCCAATGGTTCCAGAATGGTCGGGCTTTGATACGGTAGCATTGGTACATGTAATACAGCGCCACCATTCCGGCAACAATGGTAATGATGCCGAATACATCAGCCGGAGTTTTTAGAAAACTGAGTTGAGCAGTCAGTTCAAAGCCGAGCAGATGTTGTATCAATGAATTATCAGGCAGCTTGCACAATCCATGCAAGGCAAGAAACCCGGTAAATATCACAATGCCTAAGCCTTCGCGGCTGACTGGCGAGTGGCGCAAATTATTAAATCCCCGATAAAAACGAATCGGTTTACCCAGATGCAAGGTAGACATTAATAATCCGAGATTGACTAAAGCAAATGCAGCAATCAGTAATACGATATATACATCGGAATTAACGACAGATTGCAAACTGGCAACTCCAGCCAGATATCCAAGAAACGGGATTAAAACGGCTCCGATTGCTGCCTGGGTTGACAGAGTAAATATAACCAGTGGATTTTCGCGGGAGGATAAGCGTCTCAGGTTCCAGCTTTTATGCTGCCCGTTTTTGGGATCGATCACCGGTTTGTAATGCCCAGACTGGTCGTCTTTATGATATTTCAGTGGCATGGAGTCAGTTCTGGTCATCTCCAGAGGCGAGGATTTGAGTTGCTGAAAACGAATATTGGGTTGTGTAATCGAAGGGTCGGGAAATCCGGGAATCCGGGTCTCAATCTGTTCACGGTTTTTCGGGGTATTCTCAACCACACCAAAGTCCAGAGCATTGCCGACACAGGCGGATACACATGCTGGTTTTAAACCGACTTCCAGTCGATCTACGCACATATTACATTTTTCCACCTGGCCGTTGACTGGGTCCAGTTGCGGTGCATTGTAAGGGCACACCCAGGTGCAGTAACCACAGCCAAAACAGATATCCGGGTCTTGAATCACCGCCCCGTATTCAGGATGTTTGGTGTAAGCCCGGGTCGGGCAGCCTTTTAAACAAACCGGGTCATCGCAATGGTTACACGCCATTGAGATATTGAGGCGCTGATAGTCTGGATAGGTTCCACCTTCAACATAGCCGACAGAGCGAAAACTTAAATGCGGCGGCAAATCATTTTTTTCACTGCATGCAGATTCGCAGGCATGGCAGCCGATGCAATTGTCAGTGGTAAAATGAAATGCGTGTTGCTTGGTGCGGTTTGGGTTATCCCCGATACCGGCATCACCATTGATACGCAAACTGAGCCCTTTGTCTCCATCCGGTAAAAACTGAATCGGCTGGCCATATCGGTTTTCGTCCTGGGTTGTTTTATCGTCCAGTATTGCGTAATCCGGTTCGTCGTCGCGTGTTGGAATCATTGTCTGATAGAGTTTATGGTTAGTGATAGTGATTAAAACTTGCGTAGTTCAGTATTCATACGCGCAGCTTCGGCTTGGTCAATCGATTCGATCCGTGCTGCACACTGCTTAAAAGCTGGCTGGCGTGAATAAGGATCGAGCAAACCCAGTGTCAGGCGGTTAACGCACTCATGAAAGTGAAACGGGATAAAAACCATATTGTAGGGAACCCGATGGGTGAGCTGAGCCAATACCACAGCATCACCACGCCTTGAGACCAGTCGCACATACTGCATTTGTTCAACACCGAGTTCAGCAGCCGCATCCGGATTAATTTCCATATATGCGGTCGGACTGAATTTGTTACAGTTACCAACTTTTCCGGTTTTGGTGCGGGTATGGAAATGTTCAACAACACGGCCACTGTTGAGCCAGAACGGATATTCCTGATCCGGACATTCGTTGTTTTCGATATACGGCATCGCCAGCAATTTAGCCTTGCCATCGGCGAACTGGAATACACCATTGGAGTACAGACGCGGTGAACCGCTGGTGTCACCAAGCGCCATTGGCCATTGCAAGCCCCGGTTTTTTTCAATCAACTCATGACTCATCCCGGAAATATCCAGCATCCGTCCCTTGCTGCTATCGTCGATTACAGATAGCTGCTTCATTTCCTCAAAAATATCAGCAGTATCTTCTGGAAAGTGCATGTTTTGACCTTGCTCCCAGCGCTGTGCCAGTGTGCTGAAAATCCAGTGATCCGGTTTTGAATTTTCGTAAGGTGGAGCAACCGGCAAGGTAATGTTGACGCGCCGCTCGGTATTGGTAAAACAGCCTTTTTTCTCAGCCCAGACTGCACCGGGCAGAAATACGTGAGCAAACTGAGTTGTTTCGACATCTCTGTACGCATCCTGCACTACGCAGAATTCCAGTTTCTCCAGGGTTTTGCGAATTCGCGGTGAATTGGGCATTGATGTCATGGGATTGGTTGCAACAATCCACAACGCTTTGATCTGTCCGGTTTCGATAGCCGGAAAAATATCGGTCTGGAACAAACCCCGTTTTTCAGGGAAAAACTCCGGATCCACACCCCAGAAATTGCCAACTTCCTGGCGATGGTGCTCGTTCTCCAGTACCCTGTAGCCAGGTAGACCTGAACAGGATGACCACTCACGGGTTCCCATGGCATTACATTGACCAGTAATCGACAAGCTGGTGCCGCCGGGGATACCGATATTACCGGTGATCAGGTTGAGATTATTGATGGCGCAAACACCGTCTGAACCATGCGTACTCTGGTTAATGCCCATGGTCCAGATCGACATTGCAGCGCCTGCTTTGGCATAAACCCGTGCAACATGTCGAATTGTGTCTTCATCGATTCCGCAAATTTTTGCCGCAGTGGTCGGATCATAGCGTTTAACCAGCTCAGCCAGTTCATCAAAACCGTTACAATGCAGATCGATATATGTTTTGTCATGCAAACATTCATCGATGATCACATGTGCCAGGCTGTTCAGCAATACCAGATCGGTCCCCGGAGTAATCGGCAGATGGATATCGGCCATTTGTGCAAACATGGTCACCCGTGGATCAATGACGATCACAGGAAACGTGCGCTTTTCCAGTGCCTGCTTCAGACGCCAGTAGATGATAGGGTGTTGTTCGGGGAGATTGGAGCCAAATGCCAGCAAGCATTCGGTATGGTCAAAATCACCATAACAGCCGGGAGGTCCGTCGGAACCGAACGACCGCTTGTAACCGGAAACCGCCGAAGCCATGCACAATGTTGTATTACCATCGTAATTGTTGGTTCCGATCACTCCGCGCACTAGCTTGCCCAGCGTGTAAAACTCCTCGGTCATAATCTGACCGGTGGAAATTACCGCAAGCGCATCACGCCCGTATTGTTTCTGAATCCGTTTAAACTCGCTTGCCACCCGGTCTAAAGCTGGGTCCCAATCAGTCTCCTGCCAGTCTTCAAAGATTTTATCTCGGATCAGAGGTGTTGTGCCGCGACCGCTGGCCTCGAAAATCTGCGCCTCTGTCAAGCCCTTGATGCATAGCTTGCCGCGATTGACATCAGCCCCACCGACACCTCGGGTGGTAACAGGTTTACCCTCTGCATTAAGCCCGATTTCAATCGAACAACCGACAGAACAATATCCACAAGTACCGTATTTCCAGTCAACGACACCTTTGTCTGAAATAGAAATTGGATTTTTTTTGGAACGACCAAACAGCATGACATTACACACTCGTTAAAGCTGATCATCATAAAAATCGCATGATGAATACTCAAGGGAATTATTCACATTCTCATCATTCCAGATAATATTGGAACCAATTGTGAGCTGTTGGAATGTTCTGCTTAGAGTTAGTTTTGATACTGTTTAGTGATTAATTCGGCGCTGTTAAATATTGTGCCACTGGCACTTCATATAAAAAAATACACTGGCCTAGTTCCATCACACAGGTTGGCAGTCAGATATAACAGAAAGTCTGATTGATGATAGAGAGTCTTTGAAAAAATCACTTGCAACTGACATAGTAGTTAGTCGGCCCTGAAAAATCCTGCATTGCGAAGCATGGTTTTCAACTTATAGTTGAGAATCAAAAAGCCGGTTTCCATTGAGCGCTCATACAACAACTGAAGCGCGTTTGGAACGCACGTTTACACAGATCTGAGGTGGTTTAATGGAATTGACCAATCCAGTTAAGAGATAATAAGTTTAACTGGAGGAATCAATGACGACACGAAAAAAATATTCAAAAGAATT
>JAHZJL010000015.1 GCA_022600935.1 Gammaproteobacteria bacterium | reverse complement strand
GATCAGGCGATTCTGAATCTGGTTCATTATCCATTGCGTCCAATCGTTCATCTGATTGCCTTTGGTCGCTGAGACCTGAATAATCTCAATCTTCGGGTTGATCTGACGCGCGTAAGTGATGCATTGTTCAACATTAAAATCCAGATACGGAAGTAGATCAATTTTATTGATAATCATTAAATCCGCAGCATAAAATATATCGGGATATTTCAGCGGCTTGTCTTCGCCTTCGGTGACTGATAGCATCACGATTTTATTGTCTTCACCAAGGTCAAAGGGCGCTGGACACACCAGATTGCCGACATTTTCGATGACCAGCAAGCTGTTGTCTGCCGCATTGAGCTCCTGGATGGCATGGCCTACCTGGTGCGCATCCAGATGGCAGCCTTTGCCAGTATCGATCTGAATGGCATTAGCGCCGCTTGCACGAATGCGCTCGGCATCCAGCTGACTGCTTTGGTCGCCCTCAATCACACTTATTTCAACCTGGTCTTTCAGGGCATTGATGGTCGCTGTCAGCAATGATGTTTTGCCGGAGCCGGGGCTGGAGATCATGTTCAAGGCAAAAATAGAGTGATCCTGCAAATAGCGCCTGTTTTGCGCTGCGTATTGATCATTTTTGCTGAGCACATCCTGCTCCAGTTGCACCAGTCGATAACTGGTATTGTCAGCAGTCGCTTTTAGCCCTGGTTCCGATCCGGCTTGTTGACCGGATATTGCACTGTTACCACATCCGCAGGTTGTACACATCATCATCTCCTAATTGACTAATAGATCTCTGACTCGCATATCCATACCCGAGCTGACAGTCAAACTGAATTGTTTACATTCTGGACAGGGTGTATGCAAGGCATCAATCTGTGTTTCATGACCACAGTGTTCGCATTTCGCTTGTCCAGGTATCGTTACAATTTCCAGCTCAGCGCCATCGGCGAGGGTGTTTTTCATGACGATATCAAACCCGAAGCGTAATGCATCAGGTTCCACACAGGACAGTGCGCCAATTTCCAGACAGACTTTTTTGACTGTTTGATAGCCTTGATGTTCAGCATTGTCCTCAAGTATCGACAAGACATCTGCAAGTAATGACAGTTCATGCATAAGCCTTGGCTACGTTGTTTGAATCACTGGCATCAAATTCTGAGCGTGTGATTGATTGAACGCATAACTGCTCTGCGAATGCGCTTGCCATCTGCAGATTGTGTTGCGCAGCTGCCGACAGGGCTTGTCCCAGTTCAAACTGTTCACCACGAATGCTGAGTAAATAACACGGTGGAGGCTGTTGTTTGTAGGTCTGTTGATACACCGCTAACAGCGCATCAGGGGTCAGCGCATGTGAGGTGTAGCTCTGACCGACTTCAGGCAGACAGCGATCAAAACAATAAGGACGACTGCAAGAGCGATGCGCATCAACGAACACGGTTATCTGGTAAGCAGCGATATCCATCACGTTTTCAATCTGTAACTGGTAGGCGCTGAGTACATCGACATGTTGCCATTGCTGGCGCGCTTGGATTGATTCAATATGCTCCGCAAGCAATGGACCCAGCGCATCATCACCACGAGCCGGATTGCCATAGCCGAAAATCAGCAGCTTATTCACGCACTTCACCCTGACTGTTTTTAACCAGTCGATGCAGTAATTGTCCGTCAGCATCCAGCAATTCAACCTGTAACGGCATTTTACCAAGCGCATGAGTGGCGCAGGATAAACAGGGATCGTAAGCGCGTATCGCCACTTCGATATAATTTAACAGTCCTTCGGTGAGTTGCTGACCATCCAGATAACGTGCTGCAACCTGGCGCACCGATTCATTCATCGCCTGATTATTGCTGGTTGTCGAAACAATCAGATTGGCTTTGACGACAATATCATCTTCATTGATTTCATAATGATGAAACAGCGTGCCGCGTGGCGCTTCGATAACGCCAATGCCTTCCAGTTGCTTTTCGCCAGTCACGACAAGATCATTGCCCAGCAGATCCGGGTCGTGCAACAGCGTTTTGATTGACTCTGCACAATGTAAAATTTCAATCATACGCGCCCAGTGAAACGCCAGCGAGCTTTGGACTGCCGCGCCAGCCTCATGACCCGCCTGGTTTTTGAATGCGAATCTGGCCTGCTCTGCTGCCGGAGTTGTAATCACATCACACAGATTGATCCTGGCTAACGGCCCGACCCGATACCAGCCATCGTCCATTCCCAGCGGCACAAAAAAAGGAAACTTCATATAAGTCCAGGGTTTCACTTCCTCATGAATAATATCGTGATAATGGCGATAATCGAAATGATCAAACACACTGTTGCCAGCACGATCAGTGCCGCGCAGTCCGCCATGATAGAGCTCCAGTTCGCCGCCACTACCGACTAAACTCATAAAGCCGCTTTCAATACTGGCAAACGTATTGTTGAAGGCAGCATCTGCCAGATGGATATCACTAGCCAGTTTGACGCCTGCCTGACTCCAGTTGATCGCGTCATCGACATCTTTTAACAAATAATCTCGCTCTTCGACTGTGAGCGATTTGTTCATGCCGCCGGGAATCGCTCCACTGCCGTGAATCCGTTTACCGGTGACCATGCGGATCACTTCCTGACCAAACTTTCTCAGTTTGATGCCTTGCAGCGCCAGATCGGGATAATCCTCAAGCAAACCAAGAATATTGCGCTTGCTCATTGCGCTGTCGAATCCAAACAGTAGATCGGGTGACGCCAGATAGTAAAAGTGCAGCGCATGCGACTGTAATACCTGACCAAAATGCAACAACCGTCTCAGCTTATCAGCCGATGGGGTGAGTTGGTCAACACCAACCAGTTGATCAATCGCCTTGCCTGCCGCCAGGTGATGGCTCACCGGACAGATGCCACACAAGCGTTGCACCAGCAGCGGTAATTCCCAATAGGGCCGACCCTGAATAAAGCGCTCAAAGCCTCTGAATTCAACAATATGCAAACGCGCCTGCTTGACATGATTATCCTCATCCAGCAACAAGGTGACTTTGCCGTGCCCTTCGACACGGGTGACTGGATCAATCACGACTCTGCGCAGTTGTTCAGGGTTAGAAGCGGATTGTTGTTCAGTGCTCATGGGCTGATTTTTCCGTCAATCATAATGAATCAGCTCGTCAGGCAGGGTTGGTTCCCTGCCTGCCAGCAAATCGGTAATAAAGGCACAGATTGCATCGGCTGAAGGCGGACATCCGGGCAGTGAATAGTCGATTTTGACAATCTCATGGATCGGATAAACCTTGTCCAGTATCAGAGGCAGCTCCGGATCGTTGGGGATTTGCGGATTAACCACTCCCAGACCGTCAATATAGGATTCTTCCAGGCACTCTTTTAGTGGAATATTATTGCGCAGTGCCGGAATGCCGCCATTGATCGCGCAAGCGCCCACAGCAATGAGTATGTTGCATTGCTTGCGAAATTCACGCAACACATGCACATTTTCTGCATTACACACACCACCTTCGATCAATCCAATATCAGATTGATTGCAGTGCTTGATATCGGTGAAGGGTGAACGATCAAACACCGCAACCTCAGCCAGATCCTGAATACGTTCATCAATATCCAGCAATGACATGTGGCAACCGAAACAACCGGCGAGCGAGGTGGTTGCAATATTGATTTTAGCTGTCGATGTGGTCATGCTTCACCTCAATCAAGTCAGCATCATCAATGCGATTTTTGTCATATTTACGTTGACCAATCGGCACTTGAAATGCCTGGTTTTTAATCAGGATGGCACCCACCGGACACACATGTGCGGCTTTGTCATTGACGTCAAGACCACTATCAAGCAAGGTTCCTGAAGGAGAATTCACCACCAGTTCACTGTCGATACCGCGCCCACTGATGGCAAAAACATTTTTTTGATCGACCTCACGACTGGCGCGTACACATAACTCGCAAAAAATACAGCGATCACGATCCAGCAGAATATGCGGATGTGTGGCATCCACTTCACGATGCGGAAACAAGTGAGGGAAATGCGAACCAAACAGCTTCAAATAATAGCCAAGCGCTTGTAATTCGCAATCACCACTCTTCTCACACGAGGGGCACAGATGATTGCCTTCCACAAACAACATCTGGGTAATGGCACGTCGCGAGCTGTTTAAGTCTTCACAATGATTATCCACCACCTGCCCGTCACTAGCGAATGTTGTGCATGCGGAACAGTGACTTCCATTGACCCTTACCGTACACACTTTGCAACTGCCGTGCGCTTCAAAGTCAGGGTGATAACACAGATAGGGGATATAAATGCCAGCCTCCAAAGCAGCCTGAATAATAGTTTGACCTTCCCTGAAAGTGATCTGCTGACCATCAATGCTAATTGAATTGGTTTTCATTCGTTAAACTGATCCAAATGAGCTGCCGGATCATCCCTGCCTGTTAATTGTCGCGCCTCTTGCAAAGCGGCTTCGAGATCGATATCCGGGGTAAATGTGCGATTGTTTACTTTTGCCTGATAGCGCTCAGCAAAACAGGCCAGCGTATCCATCACTGGATTGGGGGCTGTCTGCCCCAGTCCGCAGTGACTGTTTTTGCTGATCAGTTCGCATAACTGATGTAGTTCAGCAATATCGTCCTGACTGCCAGAGCCGCTGTTGATTTTACTCAGAGTGTTTTTCATCAAGGTCGTTCCGACCCGGCAAGGCGTACAAAAACCGCAATTTTCATGGGCAAAAAAAGCGACAAAATTACCTGCAATTTCTAATGGATCACGCGTACCATTAAACACTATAAACGAGCCACCTGTGGGTAAATCCTCAAAACTGATATGTCGATGGAAATCAGCTTCGGCAATCATGGTGCCTGATGGACCACCGATTTGAACACAAAGGGTATTTTCAGCTCTGCAGTCATCAAGGATTTGATCAATCCTGGTTCCAAAAGGATACTCGTAAATGCCAGGGTGGGTACAATCACCTGCAACACTCAGCAACCTGCTCCCCGGGGAGTTTGCAGTGCCTTGTTGATTGAAGGGTTGACTTCCCTCGAGGGCTATTTTAGCGGCGGTGGCAAAGGTCTCAACATTGTTGACCACGGTTGGTTGATTGAGATAGCCATGCGTGACCGGAAACGGTGGACGAATGCGCGGAATACCGCGTTTGCCTTCCAATGATTCAAGTAAAGCAGACTCCTCGCCACAGATATAGGCGCCAGCTCCAAGCCGGATTTTAATCTCAAAATCAAAACCTGTAACGCCCGCGATATCGTTTCCAAGCCAGTGATTTGCTGTGCGTTCATCAATAATTTGCTGTAACTTGTCTTTCAGATAAAGATATTCACCACGCAAATAAACAAAGCCTTGCCTGGCGCCAATAATCCGTGCGCATATAGTCATGCCTTCAAACATCTGATCAGCAAACTGATTCAGCAACACGCGGTCCTTGAAGGTTCCCGGTTCACCTTCATCGGCATTACACACCACATAATGTTGACGTGCTTCAGCATCGCGACAATAACGCCACTTGCTGGCTGTGGGAAAACCGGCGCCACCGCAACCACGCAAAGCGGATTGCTCGATCTCGTCGAGCGTTGCTTGCGTTCCGCGAGACAACAAACTGCTTATAGCAGAGCCCGGAGTAATGGCCTGCTTGAGCAAATAACCTGGAAGTTGGATGTTATCAGGACGCTGAAACAATTCAGCAGGCCAATCTTTAAGTGGTGTATCGTTTTCTATCAGGTTAACGATGCTTGCAATGCGTTGACTGTTCAATGACGCAATGGCAACACCATTGATTAAGGCAGCCGGCCCCTGGTCGCAAAACCCGCTACAGGACGTTTCAGCGATACTGACCTTGCCGTCACTGCGCAGCTGATCAGGTTTGATGCCCAGTTGCTGACAAAACTGATCCATCACCGCTAGGGCGCCGTGCATCGTGTCAATAATGCAATTGCTCAGCAGAATGCGATAGCGCCCAACAGGTTTTGCATAAAGAAAATTGTAAAAAGCAACAACACCTTGCACCCGGGTGACAGGAATATCCAGCAGATCAGCCGTTTGCGTGATGGTCTCTGCAGAAAGATATCCAAACTGGTTTTGTAAGTCGAGCAGAATATCAAGCAGCCGTGTCGGGTCACTGGCGTGATGATGAATGATTGATTTGATAGTGGTTTCTATCATTGAGTTAATCAAGTCATAAACCCAGCTTAATCTGTATCATAACCGAAGGTTACTCCGTTACTATATAGTAATGATGAATACTCAGATTAGCAGAAAAAAACTTGCCATCACAGGTTTAATTCAAGGTGTGGGATTTCGTCCATTTATTTACAATCTGGCTGCTAAATACGGACTGCCTGGATGGGCCGCCAATACCAGCGAGGGAGTGATCATTGATGTGGAGGGGAGCGTAACAGCTCTCGATGCCTTTATTGATGAACTCCAGACAGCCTCCCCAGCAAACAGCAAAATCGAATCATTAACCATCACAGATCATCCCGCTTGTGGATATCAGTCATTTGAACTTCGCGAGAGTGACTTTGTTAATCAAACCGCCTTGTTTATCTCGCCCGATATTGCGACTTGTGATGCATGCAGAGAGGAAATATTTGATCCGAGCAAGCGGCGTTTTCAATATGCTTTTACCAGTTGTAGTCAATGTGGCCCACGCTACAGCATTATCTCTGCATTGCCGTATGACAGGGTCAGGACTTCCATGCATAGATTTGCTCTTTGCCAGGCCTGCCAGGATGAGTATGACAATCCAGACGATCGGCGATTTCATGCACAAACCATCGCCTGTCCCGATTGCGGACCAAGCCTCGAATTAATCGATAATGCTGGGCAGTGCATTGCCCGGAATGTCGAAGCTATCGAGCAAACAGCGCGGCTTATCAATCAGGGTTGTATCGTTGCATTGAAGGGGATTGGCGGGTTTCAGCTGTTGGCAGATGCCAGTAGTCAGTCAACGATTGAACTGCTTCGCCACAGAAAACAACGTCCTGACAAGCCATTTGCTGTGATGTGCTGCGATCTTGATCAGGTTGCAAACTGTGCTGAAGTCACTGCGCTGGAAACGCAATTACTGAATTCAACTGCAGCACCGATTGTGTTGCTGGGGAAAAAAACGTCTTGCGCAATCATTACCGAAGCAGTTGCTCCCAAAAATAATCGTATCGGTATCATGCTGCCTTACTCACCATTACATCACCTGCTGCTTGGGTTTTTGAATAGGCCGCTGGTGGCGACCAGTGGAAATGTCAGTAATGAACCGATTTGTATTGACAATCAACAAGCCCGAAGTCGGCTGGCAACAATTGCTGATTATTTTCTGGTGCATAATCGCCCAATTCTGCGACCTGTTGATGACTCAATTGTACAACAGATCAATGACTCGAAAACCATTTTGCGTGCCGCCCGGGGGTATGCGCCTGTGACAATTACAATTCGTGGAAACGCCAGGTCTGAAGAGGAACAGCGAAACCGATTGGCAGTCGGTG
>JAHZJL010000144.1 GCA_022600935.1 Gammaproteobacteria bacterium | reverse complement strand
CATATAAGCTCTCAGCTGCCAAAGTTCCGGTTTTCGATTACAAACATCGAATTGAACAGAAATCTATTTTCCATGAGCGAAATTACTAGACAACTCTGAAATTCATTGTGTTCGTTCAAGTTTACTGTCAAAGCTTTTATCAGTGGGCGTTTTGCGATATTCCTTGCTGGAGCTTTTGCCAAAAATGTACAATCCCAGTTGAGTTCCAGGTATAAGCCGGTTGCCTGGAGAAAAGGCTATTGGGAACTGTCTTTATTGCACACCAATCTTATTGATATAAGATATGGCATTTAAATTATCACATTTGGCGTGTTTCATCTGCACGCAATAGGGTTACTAGGATTATCAATTGAGTTCTATTAGGTTCAATACGTTGAATGAAACATTGTCAGAGTCAATAGGGTTTACGATTTACTTAAAGCTAAACAGAATATCCTATGAATAATGTGAGATTATTGGTGAAGCATGTTATTAAAACAGATTCAAAATGAAACTGACTGTTTCTTTCAATCGGTGTTTATTTTCGCCCAGCAGTGTCCCGCATTTGCACTGAATATTGCACCGCTTATTTAAGCCAGATTATGACTTATTTCATGGGATTTTGTTTGACTTTGTTCCTTATTTCTGGATGGGTGTTTAAATCGTGAAATTAATGTTATTCAAGTTGTTTGCAATGTTTGAGAAGTTTTCTGGATGAGTTGCCATAGTTTTTGGACATGTTGTTTGCGTGTGTATGTGCCACCAATGCACACCCGCAAGGCATAGATTTTATTCAATTGAGTATGCGTAAGAAAACATTCTCCGCTGGCGTTGAGTGTTTCCAGTAATTTTTGATTGAAAATATTGTCGCTTCGATGGCGAAAACAGATCAGGTTAAGTGGGTTAGGGGCCATAAGTTCGAAATCAGGGTGTGCATCAATCCATTCTGAAAATTGCTGACTGAGTTCCACATGGTTACGGATGTGACTGCGTAATCCTTCCAGACCATAAAACCGGATAACAAACCAGAGTTTGAGTGACCTAAATCGTCTACCCAGCGGGATTTGCCAATCCCGGTAATCGAATACCTTACCTGTATCAGTCGCTGTATTTTTCAGATATTCTGGGTTGACGCCAAGTGTCTGGGTCAGGTTGGATCGTTGTTTAACGTAAAAACAGTCGCAATCGAAATTGGTTAACAGCCATTTATGAGGATTGAAGCAATAACTGTCTGCGTAATGTAAGTCATTATGCAACCAACGGAATTCAGGGCAGATTGCCGCGCTGCCAGCAAGTGCAGCATCGATATGCAACCAGATGTCGTGTTGTTTGCAGAAGGGGCCAATAGTGTTGACAGGATCGATGGCTGTGGTGGATGTGGTGCCGATTGTGGCGCACACGAAAAAAGGTAGTAATCCGTTTTGTTGATCTGTTTTGATGGCATGGGCAAGTGCATCGGCTCGCATGGCATGGTTTTCATCAACAGCAATTAGTCTCAGATTGTCAGAGCCTATTCCTGCAATGCGGATTGCTTTTTCAACGGATGAATGTGCGTGTGCCGATGTATAGGCAACCAAATGCTGTTGTATGCCGAGATGATTGGATTGCCACTGGCTGCTGCGTTCACGAGCACTAAGCAGCGCGCATAAGACAGCACTGGAGGCTGAATCCTGAATCACGCCGCCACCGCTTTCAGTGCTTTTGAAAAATGATGGCAATCCCAGTGCATCAATCAGCCAATCCAGCATATGAGTTTCCAGCTCTGTGGCAGCAGGACTGGTTAACCACAACATACCTTGTACTCCGAGGCCGGCGCTTAATAATTCGGCGAGTATGGATGGACCGGAGTGATTGGCGGGAAAGTAACCAAAGAAGTTAGGTGATTGCCAGTGGGTGATGCCTGGCATGATGATGTTTTCGAAATCGCTTAATATGGCATCAAACGACTCACTATGTTCCGGTGCTTGAGGAGGTAATTGACTGCGAATATCTCCAGGTTTGATATGAGACTGAACCGGATAGTCTTCAAGATGATCGATATAATCAGCTATTTGATCAATCAGCTGATGGCCATATCGTCGGAATTGGTCAGATTTCATGAGCCATATGTTTCGCTGATTATTACCAGCAGGCCGGTCGAGTTTTAATGGTTTCGAATTACCCGGTGGTTAGCTTTGTTAACCAAAAGAGATTTAACAGTCAGTAAAGAGTCTTTCAGTGAGAATTAATACCAGGAAAAGGGTTACATGCGCAGTTCAACATAGGCTTCATCTCTGAGTCGCTGTAACCATAAACGGGTTTCCTCTTCCATTTTACCTTTGCTGATTTCGCTGCGGGCAGCCGCTTTTTCCATGGCTATCGTATCGTGTGATTCGCGTCTGTCCAGTACTTGAATAATATGCCAGCCATAATTGGTTTTGACCGGGTCGCCGATTTCGTCAATGTCAAGTTGGTTCATTTTTCGTTCGAAGTCAGGTAGCAGCATTCCAGGGCTGACCCAGCCCAAATCGCCACCTCTGAGTGCCGAGCCTTTATCTTCAGAGTGGGCTTTTGCAAGAACCTCAAATTCAGCCCCATTTTCCAGTTCGTTGACTAACGCTAAAATTTTCTTTTTAGACGGATTGTCACCCATGACTTCATTGGTTTTAATCAGAATATGGCGCACATGGGTTTGTTTCAAGCCTTCGATGCTGTCGCCTTTGCGGTCAAGTAATTTTAAAATATGGTATCCGCTGGAGTTGGCGATTGGTTCGGGGATATCACCAATTTCCAGTTGAGGAACCATGCTGCTGCAGATTGATGGCAGATCTTGAGCTTTGCGCCAGCCCAGGTCGCCTCCTCTCGCAGCAGTCGATGCTTTGGAATACATTCTGGCCATGTCTTTGAAACTTGCGCCTTCACGTAATTGTTTAACCAGACGTTGGGCTTTCTTTTCAGTCAATTGTAATTTAGAAGGTGAATCTTCTTCGGAAACAGGCAGCAAGATATGGCCGACCCGATACAAATGATTTTGGGTTAACACGCTGCCGCCACGCATTTTCAGATAGTTATCAATTTCCTGATCAGTCACCTTGACCTTGCGCGCGACTTCGATGTTGCGTAATTGGTCGAGTAATAACTGGTTACGAATTTCTTCCTGAAACTCGGCAAAGTCCATCCCTTGACGATTGAGTTCAGATCGAAATTCAGGGACTGACATTCCGTTCTGGCCGGCAATATGGGATACGGATTGGTCGATCATTTTATCGCTGATAACCATGCCATTTCTTGCTGCGAGCTGGTGTTGCAGACTTTCAATGATTAGACGCTCAAGAATCTGGCGTTTCAAAACCGATGAGGGTGGCATCGGCTTGGCATTTGCCTCAAGTTTGTGCCTGATCATGTCGTATCGTTTATTCAATTCGCTTTCCAGAATTACGCTGTCTTCGACAACAGCAATAATATGGTCGATATGTTTAGCCTGAGCGCAATAACTGTTGAAAGTCAGCATTAACAGCCCAATTGAATAAAAGAATTTTACCCAGTGTCGGTGTTTAAACAGTGTATGGTTGGTTTGAGACATAGTGAAACAATTCGGTAAACGTTTAACTTATTGTGTTTGGTGACTTGAAATATGGGCGAATGACTGCAAATTCAACTGTTTGTCCCTTGTTGATTTGTTAAGTGCAAATTGTGTTGAATGATGAAAAAACAAATAACCGTTTTGATCAGGTTGTCGGTACATGACATCATAATTAAATCTAACGCATTAATTGTGATCTGTAATGCATTGTTATACAACAATACATCAGTATTTTGACACATAATAATTCTTAATGTTCCTTTCCAGATATTTACCGACTTTTTTATTACCAAAGCTTGCCAGTCCTTTCAGCTCAAGCTGCACAAAAATTGCATTATTTGCATGGCTGTTTTCCTGATTGGAGGCTTCAGAGAAATCATTGATGAAATGCCGGCCGATAACACGCAGTCTCCAACAACAGTTATCGTGCTCAAATCCAAGAAAACTGTCGAGTATGATATTGTTGTTAAACGAATATTGCATACGTCCGATGATATTCCAGTGTTTGAAAATTGGCAGATGAAATGAGCCGTCAATTCTATCCACAAGGGTATCAGTTCGGTTAAATGTATCAGCCTGATTACCTGTGTCATTACGAAAACGGTAACCAATATTGAAAATACGATTCATATCATCGTGATATTGCAGTTCAAATTGTCGACGTCGTACTGATTTAGATATTGGATCCCAATAAATTGCTCCAAAGACTTTTAAGGTGTCTGTCAGCGTAGCGCTGATTTCAGCAATAACATTGGAAAAATCGTTATTATCTTTCTGGCAGCGTATATCGTTGGTGAATCGTTGTTCAAGACATTCACGACCAAACAGCGTGACTTCACGGTCTTTAAAATAGAAAATCTCACCAATACTCACCCGAAGCTGTTCACGCCCTGTTTCAGCATCGAGAATACTCGAAGTGACTGCCGCAGTTAAATGATTGGTATCCCCGATTCTGTCTCCCCCCGCAAACCGGTTTTCACGAAACATTTGATAAAACGTGAAGTCGTTTTCGTTAGTATCGAATAGCGGAATATCATTCTGGTTTTTTTCCGGTATATACACATAAAACAAGCGTGGTTGTATGGTGTGCAGAAATTGATTGGAACCAATTGACAGATCCTGCTCAAGAAACAGGCTGGCGTCCAGTGAGGCAATTGGCAGAGTTCTGCTGTTAGTGTCGGAAAACTCTCTGAAACTGCCATCAGATTGAATTGGACCGGTATTGCTACCGTTATACCAGTATTGCGTGTGCGCCATGGAAATTTTGGGATGAATATAACCGTATTCCCGATCAATCGGAAAAGCCAGGCTGGGGCGCACATCCAGGCGTTGCCCGGTAACCCGGTTGTTCTGATGAAAGAATGTAAACTCAGTGTTCAAATCTGCCAGAATTCCTGTGTCCCAGACTGGTTTGGATGTTGTGAAAAGGATTTGAGGCAGACGCCGATAGGGGCGCTCTTCATTGGGAATGGTATCGTCAATGGTTTGATAGTTTTCAACTCGTGTCAGCAGTGAGAAATGTTCATTGACATAATCCAGTCGTGCCTGGCTGCGCACATGTCGATTGTTGGTGACACCCAGGGTATTTCCAAGCTGATCGAGATAATCGTCATCAGAGACGAAATGAGCATCAATATTGGCGCGTAACTCCGGCGAAAAGACTGTTCTGTGCAGAAACGAGACCTGACCGCGAGGTTGTTTTTTCTGGGTATCGTAAGTCAACACCTCTGCAGCGAGTTCACCGGCTGATTGACTGGTCAGATATCGGAATTCACCGCCTAGCATCAAACCACGGCCGGTTAGAAAACGGGGTGCAATTGTTGCGTCAAAATTTGGCGCGATGCTCCAGTAATAAGGTACAGTGACACCAAATCCGGATTCCTGCGAACTGTCGAATGAAACAGCGAGAAAACCGGATTTACGCCTGTCGTCCAGTGGAAATGACATATATGGTGTGTACAGGAACGGAACATCCATAAAGTTCAGCCATGCGTTGTGGGCAATTCCCCATCCTTGTTCACGATCCAGTTTGAGTTTTTCTGCATGGACAACCCAGTCCTGGTTTCCAGGCGGACACGTGGTATAAGCAGCATCTTCATATCGCGATAAGGTCATGCTTTCAAAAAAAGCAGTTCGGGCCTGCGCGCGCGCGGGTATGCTGTTGACAATAAAAATGGCGTTACGCAGTTTACCGGTACTGTTTTGCAGATTTAAAAACAGCGTGTCACTCTGTAACGCCATGCCATGCTCCAAATACACGACATCATCACGTGCCTGGACAGTTTCAGCGATGGCGTCATAGGTTGCATAATGCGCTTTGATCCGCTGGTCAGCTCGGGTAATGTCGACATTGCCGATAAATGTTGTCACTTCGCGTTCCTGGGCTTCGACATAATCAGCGCCGACATTGACCTGGGCTTCATCTCTGGGTTGCAGTGTGGGCAGTCGTCGAATCGGTTCAGAAATCGATTCGCAACTGGCCCAGGGATTTAAGTCCAGATTGCTCAACAGTGCTTCAAAACGGACTTCGTCCTGGGGAGTGATTGTCGCAGCCTGCTGAACGGCTTTTTCCTGGTCCGATATGGCAAGCTGGTCAGAGATTGGACCGGATCGTTTGCAATCCCAGGATTCGCCATCATCACCGGCTTTACATTCCCAGCCCAGTTTGCTTTTACTCTTGCTCTTGTCTGCAGCAATGACTGGTGAAGATAGCAAAACAGTTGTACACAACAGTGCGATCAGGCTGGAAAAATTGCATACATGCAGAATTGTTTTTAGTTTCATGACTGAGTCTGATGTGTTGTCCGGTTTTCTGCAGGAATACATCCCTGAATAATCATTGAGTGACTGAACAAGATCGCAATGAATGGAAGGTATTGAAACAGTTTTTTGCATAAGGGACTTGTAGGAATCCATTGGAATCTGGCCAGGCTGGAGGGCATGATGGTCAGCCAATGCAGGGTAATATCTTGTAGACCGGCTGTTTTTGCAATCTCCCGCATTTCAGACGGTGATTGATAGCGTAAATGTGGATCAAGTCTGAATAAACAGCGCCGCATACGTTCCCAGAGATGCGGTAGACACCAGCTGTTCAAACCATCGACCAGAACTTGTCCGCCGGGTCTGGCTACACGGACCAGTTCCTCGATAATCGGTACTGAGCTTGACATGGCCTGAGTAACTCCGAAACACAAACATCCATCGACACTGTTATCGGGTAGTGGTAACCGAGTGACATCAGCAACGCCCCAGGAAATTGACGATGAATAGCGTTGTTTGCCTTTTTTGATGGCAATCAGAGAGTAATCCAACGCAATGACATCCAGGCCGCTGTCTTGCAGAACGTCTGAATAGGTTCCAGCTCCACACCCTGCATCAAGCCAGCGAATCTGGTCGGATTGGCGATTCCATATGGAACGGAAATAACGAATTCTTGTGGCCAGTCCGGTTTTGCTCCATCCAGCAATGCCTGCATCGTCATCTGCTTGATTGCCGAACCGAGTAAAACGATCCTTCCAGCCCTGTTCAAACGATCGTTTACTCACAGAATTTTCCGGTAGTCAAATGTAAGGCATCATGAATAAACGTCGGGGGCGGGAGATGTATTACCAGTGATGAACGAATGCGAGTTGTATTCATGGCTCTACAACACGTATAGTTCCGATTGTTATACGATGAAGACATTAATCGTAAATTGGATCAATTGTAATTTGATTGTTTTCAGTTAATATAAAACTGCTGTTGAGTTGGACTCACTGTGTTGGTGTTGACAACCAGTGGTGTGAGAACACTGGTTGTCAAGTGAGTCAACAGCCGAATTAGAGAATATGATTATTGTTACCATGACAGTGAATCAACACAACACTGTCAAAAAACGCTGCCCAAAGTGCAGCATTCTACCTGTTTAAGAGTAAAAATTGAATCCTGAGTACGGATATCGACGGGAATATACTCAAGTAAATTGAAATATCACTGCTCAATCAGTGACTGATTGCCAATGAACCGGGGATTACAGGGGCGTTATATGGAAGTGATTGTGTAACTTGATCGTGTTTAATTCTGTCAGTTTCCGGCGATCACCATATTCTCGACAAGCACAGAACCGGTTTGTATATTCGAGTCACGATGCACATCATTACCGACGGTAACAATTGAGTTAAAAATATTTTTTAGATTACCTGCAATGGTAATTTCCTCAACCGGATGCACGATACGACCATTTTCTACCCATAAGCCGGCCGCGCCTCTGGAGTAGTCGCCAGTCATCATATTCAAACCGTGGCCGATCAGTTCAGTCACAATAAGGCCGGTGTCCATTGTGTTGAGCAATTGCTGGAAGTCTTGTTGTCCTGGCTCTACAATCAGATTGTAAGTCCCACCCGCATTGCCGGTCGTTTGAAGACCGAGCTTGCGCGCTGAATAACTGCCGAGTACATAATTCTCGACAATACCACCTTTGACAATATCATGAGTACGGGTTGCCACGCCTTCGGCATCAAACGGAGCACTGCCCAATGCTTTGAGTTGGTGAGGCTGCTGATGTATGTGCATGAAATCCGGGAATACCGAAGTACCCAGAGAATCCAGTAAAAAGGTGTTTTTGCGATACAAACTGCCGCCACTGATGGCACCGATAAAATTACCAATCAAGCTGCGTGCCACTTCGGGAACAAATAGCACTGGACACTCGCGGGGAGTCAGAGAACGTGATCCCAGTCGCCGCAGTGTGCGTCTGGCTGCTTCCTGACCTACAGCTTCAGCATGATCAAGACCGGATTGTTCACGAGCGACTGTATACCAGTAATCACGTTGCATGGAACCTTGTTTTTCACCAATTACACAACAGCTGACACTATGTCTGGAAGTCCAGTAGCCTTCCAGGAATCCATGACTGTTGCCCACAACCTGGATGCCGGTGTGGGTGCTGAGTGTGGCACCTTCTGAATTATTGATAGTCGAGTCAAATTCAAGTGCAGCGTGTTCACAGTTCAATGCTGTATCGATGGCTTGCTGTAGCTCAATAGGCCAGGGGTGACACAGATCCAGATCGGGAATTTCAGTAGCCATAAATTCAGGTTCAGGCAGGCCTGCAAATGGATCTTCGGTGGCATGACGGGCAATAGCACAGGCAGCAGCGACTGTTTCTCTAATCGATGCCGGATTAAGATCGGAACTGCTGGCGTTGCCTTTGCGCTGACCAAAATACACGGTGACACCGAGTCCCTGATTGCGGTCGTGTTCGATGGTTTCCACGTCTCCCATGCGGGTCGTTACTGAAAAACCGTTGCTTTTGGAGATATCAGCATCACACCCTGTTGCACCCAGTTTTTTTGCTTCCCTGATGGATTCGTCGACAATGGATTTTAATTCTTCGAGTTGTTGCTGGCGGTCTGTCATGTGTTGTTGTTTTTGAATGGATTCAACGGATTGGCTCATACCTGGGTACCGCCCACAGTCAATGCATCGATTTTCAATGTCGGTTGACCGACACCTACCGGGACACTTTGTCCTTCTTTGCCACAGGTGCCCACGCCACTGTCCAGTTGCATATCATTGCCGACCATACTCACACGAGTAAGGACATCCGGTCCGTTGCCAATCAGAGTGGCTCCTTTGACAGGGCAAGTGATTTTGCCGTTTTCGATCAAATAGGCTTCATTGGCGGTAAACACGAATTTACCTGAAGTGATGTCGACTTGCCCGCCACCGAAGTTTTGTGCATAAATACCTGATTTGACAGAGTTGATGATTTCTTCAGGTGCGCTTTCGCCAGGCAGCATATAGGTATTGGTCATGCGTGGCATGGGGCGATGTGAATAGGATTCACGACGACCGTTTCCGGTGGGGCGCATACCCATCAGACGTGCATTCATGGTGTCTTGCATATAGTCTTTTAATTGTCCGTTTTCGATCAGAACTGTGCATTCAGTCGGAGTCCCTTCATCGTCGATATTGAGTGAACCGCGGCGATCTTTGAGGGTGCCGTCATCGACGATTGTACACAGCGGCGAGGCCACGGTTTCACCCAGACGACCGCTAAATGCCGAGGTGCCTTTGCGATTAAAATCTCCTTCCAGTCCATGACCGATGGCTTCATGAAGTAGAATACCCGGCCAGCCCGAACCAAGGACCACAGTCATGCTGCCTGCTGGAGCAGGCTCAGCCTGCATGGCAATATCGGCCTGGCGCAATGCCTCTCTGGCGTAGTCCATGGCACGGTCCTGATCGAGAAAATAACGATAGTCAGTGCGCCCACCACCACCAAATCCACCAGATTCACGTCGCCCGTTCTGCTCGATAATGACGCTGACATTGAGTCTCACCAAAGGGCGAATATCGCCACAGATCATGCCTTCATGGGTAGCAATGACAACTGATTCATGAACTCCACTGAGACTGACCATGACTTGTTCGATACGCGGGTCAAGTGCGCGTGTTTCGCGGTCGATGCGTTTCAGTAATTCTATTTTACGATCAGTTTCCAGGGACTGGATCGGATCGCTTGAATTATATAATGATTCAGGAGTCATTTCCGAGCTGACCTTGTGAACCTGATTTTGTCCTGATCTGGCAATCGCTCGGGCACTGTGAGCAGCTTCCAGCAAGGCATTCAGGTTAAGCTCGTCGGTATAGGCGAATCCGGTTTTTTCACCGCTGATGGCTCGCACACCGGCACCTTGCTCAATATTGAAACTTCCTTCCTTGACAATACCATCTTCCAGAGACCATGATTCATGCCGGGTATTCTGAAAGTAAATATCGGCAGCATCGACTTGAGTGGCACAGAGCTCGGCAATCAGGCGATTGATATCGGATTGCTGAATATCTGCCGGAGTCAGAATGGTCTGCTCAGCCGTTGCGAGTAAAGATGTATCAACCATGATCGTTAAATTCCTGAATAAAGCGGCGATTTTTAATCGCCGGAAAACTGTGTCGTACACTGTGCAAATGGTTCAAATCAATATCTGCGCTGATGATGCCCGGCCCTGTGGCAATCGAGTTGAGGAGTTTGCCCCAGGGATCGATGATCATACTGTGGCCGTAAGTTTTGCGTCCGTTTTCATGCACGCCACCCTGATTGGAGGCGATAACATAACACAAATTTTCGATAGCGCGGGCGCGCAGCAGGATTTCCCAGTGGGCTGCCCCTGTTGCTGCAGTAAACGCTGCCGGGAGTGCCAGAACCTCCATGCCGGCTTCCAGCATGATTCTGAACATTTCCGGGAATCGCAAGTCATAGCACACCGCGACACCAAGTTTACCGACCGGGCTGTCGAGTATCAGCAAATCCTGACCGGCGTCGATGGTATCTGACTCGCAATACTGTTCGTCACTGTCCGGTACATCGACATCAAACAAATGCATTTTGTCATAACGTGCGATTTGTTCACCTCGATCATTGTAAATTAGACACGCTGCCCGGATTTTGGTTGCGTAAGAAGACGCCATTGGCATGGTTCCGGCAACGATCCATATGCTGTTACGACGGCTGACTTCAGCGAGAAAATGATGAATTGGTCCCTGACTGTTGTCTTCCATGTGAGACAACTTGGCATACTCATCCATGCCCATCAGAGCGAAATTTTCCGGCAAAACGACCAGTTGCGAACCACTTCTGGCGGCATCACTGATTAATCGGTCTGCTTCGGCCAGATTGGCCTCGACAGTTGCTCCAGAAGTCATTTGAATGACTGAAGATTTGCTCATAACGTGTTAACTGTCCTGATTAAAGTGGTTGGTATCAATTGAAAAAGTACGTAGGACGTTGCCTGTGTGCCAGTTGAAGACATGTGCAGACAGGCAAGGAGACAGGATTGTGATGTGAAATGTCAAGGTAAACGTTCAATCCAGTCTCTACAAGTTCTTTGCAGAAGAATGACGAAACAACATAACGTCATCCGCAAAATCAGTGTATTGCAGATTTTGATTTTTGAGTTGTTGCCATGTTCTGAATATTCCAAAGCATACGGGTAAATATACCACCATTTTCTGGAACATGTTTGATTAGAGGATGTGACCAGGAGCCGGAAACGGTATATTCGCTGCTGGACAGTGTTTCAAACTGATCACCAACAATTTGCTGCGCGACAATCCCGGCACCGAGGCCAATTGGCCCTCCCAGGGCGCCTGCCAGGGGTAGTGCGATTGAGCTTCTGGGAATGACAGTCACAGCTGCTTCGAAATCGCGTTCATGCAAGCCGATACGACCGACAAAATTAACCCGGGCTGATACTCCATCGACGGCCAGATTGGTGCTATAGGCCTGTCCTTTTTTCAATACAAAATCGGCCTTGACATTATCGTAGGCAAATCCTTCGTCGACGACGTCACTGAAGTCCAGGCGCAAGCGTCGTTCCCAGGCATTCAAACTGAATAATCCCAGGGCCCGTCCGATACCGGGTTCGACGCCAAGCAAGCGGCCATGTTCAAGTTTGAATTGAATACTGCCGTTCAGCGACTGCCAGTCAATTTGTATTGGGCTTGATTGCCAGTCCAGGTCAAAATCAATCATTGCCGATGTTTTACGGATATCTTCATAAATTCCGAACTGATGTAAAAAGTGCGCGAGATTTCTGGATGACAATGATCCTTGCAGCGCCATGACCGGATGGCTTTCCTGGATTAACCAGTTTCCGGTTGAATTTAATTCATGCTCCGCGCCGGTAACCATAAACTGATCGATCGACAAGCCGTTTTGCAAACTGCTGGTTTCGAGTCTCAGTGAACCGAGACTGGTTTCGCCATGCCTGAAATGATCAACAGTGATATCCAGTTCGGGGAAAGACAACGGTGAGAGTTGTGTGATGGATCTGCTACTCATGATTGCATCGAGTTGCTTCAATTGATCTGTTGCAGGCAGGTTGAGAGAATCGAACTGTAATTTCAGTCTGGCTCCTGGTTCTGTTGTGTCAGGATTCGCTTTATTCGCTGAGTTTTTGCGTTGACTAGAAAAGTCGATAGTGCCGTTAGCCAGACTGCCCTGGATTTGCCCGGTCCAGTGGTTTTCCAGTTTGGTCATGTGGAGATCCATTGAACCCAGTGCAGAGTTGTCGACCATTAGTTGATCAATGTTGATATCCAGACTCATTGAAGGGACTAAGGGGTTGTCTGGTAGGTGGCCGGTTTGGTTTTGCTCTGATTCTGAGATCAAATCGGGTAATTTTTTCACTTCTGCCAGATTCCACTCTGGCAAATCAGCGACAAACCTGAATCTTGCGCTGTCTGCCGAGGAAATAAGGCCATTACCTATCGTGAGATGAGCTCTGTCCAGGTGCCAATCATCTGAAGATTTTGCCAATAGGTTAAGTTCCGCATGGCTGTTCTGCCCGTAGTGAATTTCAATAGGGATATCGTCTGAATCAGAAACACTGAATTTAACCTGTAATTGTTTTGATTGGTCGGTGGTTTTATGCAGTGGCTCCGGCAAATTGACATGCATACCTTTGAGGTTTGACAGCAGCTTAATGCGTACCGGAGTGGATGCTTCTCCGTATTTGGGAACTGATACTTTAAAATTGCTATCAGTTTGACCCTGCAACGGTTTTAACCAGGGCCAGTGTTGATGCAGTAAATCTGAATCGAGTCGGGTCGATGCCAGTATCTGCACTGAATCGGGATAGTTGATGATCGACATTGCAGTTGCTTGATCGTTAAACATTGCATCAAGGGCTTCTGCGCTCAGTGAGTCTTCAGTGAAATTTAACTGACCATTGATCTCATTCACGATCATGTTAATGCCTGGAGCAGTGACTGTTGCATTGTTTAAGTCGATATCACCCTTGATCCAGAATTCATCGGTATCAGAAAATACCGGGATCATGAAATCCAGACTGAGTAAACTGTCACCTGTTGGCTGTAAACGATGGACAATATCTCCAATTTCTTCTTCCAGAGGGGATTCTGAAACATACGTGTCAACTTGTTCCAAGTCGGCTTGCAAGCGTGTGCTGATGAGAAGATTGTCAAGCGATGTCAAATCCTTGGCTGCGATGGTACCGTTTTTAATGTTGACACCCAGTGCTGTGCCGCTAAGGACATTGATGCTGGCGACTCCATTCTTAAAATGAAAATCACCATTGAAATTCTGGATTTGCGGCCAGAGGTTATTACGGTCAACCTGAATACTTGTATTCTCAAGTATCAAACGGGCTGTTGACACTGCCTTGTCGCGTTGAAAAGCAGACTCAACTAATTGCCCTGAATAACTAAATTGACCGTTTGTAAGGGAACCGGCACGGAATGCATTGGCAAGCCATTGTGAAACTTTGGGATTCAATTGTCTGGAAGGCAGATAATATTTCAGCTGATTGGCTTTAATCAGTTCAAAATTGATGTCTGTGTCCAGTAACCACGGGTCTGTTGCATGGGTTTCCAGATTGAGATTGATTGACATCGTCAAATCCTGATTATCCAGATGCAAGGGTTTGGAGCTGATGAACCATCCCTGTGCTGTTTTGTTCCAGTTGACGACTCCTTTAATTTGCGAAAACTTGATTGGGTGATTGAACAAGTGTGTTGGATAAAGTGATGCATTGCTGCTGTCCAGTTTAATCTGGCCTTGCCCGGCATTCATGCAAATGTGTCCGGACCAGTTATCGGCAAGTATGGAATCTGAATGTTTAATTGTTTTGGCATCAATGCTCAGCTTTGAAAATGAGCTGCATAATGCCACCGATTCCGGACTGTGTTGTGGTGTGAAACTTACATAAAGGTTTTTCAGAGTTCCGGTAATGTTGTGATTCGACAACCAGGTCAACACATGTTGATCAATAGCCTGAGTATCTGCAAATTGCATGGCCAGGGGCAGGGTGTTTTCAATCTGTAAACCGGAGATCATAATCCGATTTTGCAATGACTGGCTTTGATAACCGGTTTTGATGTGCTCAATCAAAATATTCTGTTCAGGTAATGTCAATTGGGGGCCAAGATTGAGCTGATTGAATACGACTTGTATTTTTTGCGGGGTATTTTTCAACCAGATTGTTGAACTAAGTTGACTGGGGAGTTTATTTGCAACCGAATCGATGACAGCATTGTTGTGCCATTTCAGTGAATCAAGCCCAAGATGCCCGTACACTGATGTCAGTTGTGAATTGTCGATATAACCCCACAATTTCATTGACGCTTCAGCGTGTTCAACTGGCTTGATATCGGCTAAGAACCCTTGAATACTTGACACGTGTATTGAGTCAGAATCAATATGGAAGGTGCCGGAGAGCTGGTGTCCAGTTTGTTGTGATGTTTTGAAATCTGCAATCAACCGAAGTTTTCCGGGTTGACCTTTGAGTTGCAGACTGGTGTCGAGTTGAAAACTGTTGCGGCTTGTGTTGAGCCCGAGATTGATGTGATCAAGACTCAAAATGTGGTCTGACGAATCGATCAGATTGATACTGGAATTGATGATCTGATATCGTCCTTGTTCGATCAGTGATGTCAGTAAATTCCCTTCACTGTCAAACCCAACGACTGTAAACTCGCCTGATTCGGTTTGTTTGATGGTGAATCTGGCCTGATCAGCCGAGATAGTCGATGCCTTGAGTTGACCGATTAACAAAGGCAGCAATCGCAACCGCAATCGCGCAGCATTGAATTGCATCAATGCGCGGTTATTGTCGTCCATTATCACAACATCCTGTGCTGCAATTTCAGGCTGGAAAATATGCAGATGAGTTGAGAGATGTCCGATTTGAACCTGTTGTCCGACAGCTTCACTGATATATCGGGTCACTTTTTCGGGATTCTGATCGGCCCAATACAATACACACCGCAGTGACAGAATGAATAACCCAATTCCGAAGCCGCTGATTAATAACAGCTTGTATGGATTAAAGTATCTCAGCATTGTGGGCAATTAACAGGGTTTGAATGATGTGATCTGTTAAACAGACAGTCGCTGTAACGCATCTGTTGTCTATTATGGCTGAAGTTGCTTGAACCTTGAATTAATGCGTAAGATCAGGTTGTATACAGAGACAGAGACGGATTTGAATGTATCCTGTAAGCGGTCGATGAGCTTCTGTTTTGAAAGAAATTTATCAGTGCTTAAAGCAGAACAACATCGTATTGCTCCTGGCTGTATTGAGCTTCGGCGCGAAATTTAATATGCACAGCAAGTGTGCGTTCCAGCTCGGCAATTGTATCAGCTTCTTCATCGAGCAGGCGTTCCACGACAGCATTATTAGCCAGTACCAGTAAACTGTTCATATCGTATTGGCGAGCTTCGCGGATAATCTCCCTGAAAATTTCCAGGCACGTGGTTTCTGCTGTTTTCATCACCCCACGACCTTCGCAACTTGAACACGGCTCGCAAAGGATGTGTTCCAGACTTTCCCGGGTGCGTTTACGGGTCATTTCAACCAGTCCCAGAGGTGAAACCTGACTGATTGTTGTTTTGGCATGATCACGTTCCAGATGTTTTTCCAGCGCTTGCAAGACCTGGTCTCGATGGTTTTGATCATGCATGTCAATAAAATCGAGGATGATAATGCCACCCAGGTTACGGACTCTGAGCTGGCGGGCGATGACTTGCGCTGCTTCCAGATTGGTCTTGAAAATGGTTTCTTCCAGACTGCGTTTGCCGACATATGCACCGGTATTGACATCGACTGTGGTCATTGCTTCAGTCTGATCAAATACCAGATGTCCTCCTGATTTCAGTGCAACTTTTCTGGACAAGGCTTTCTGAACCTCATCCTCGACACTGTAAATATCAAACAAAGGTCGGTCACCTGTATAAAATTCGATATAAGGTGTCAGTTCAGGGGCAAATTCCTGGGCAAAATTGATCAGTCGTTCATGGGTTTTGGCGGAATCGACTCTGATTTTGTCAATATCGTGTCGGTACAGGTCACGAATGACACGCACACTTAATGGCAAATCCTGGTGAACCAGGGTGCCGGATAGAGATGAATCAAGCTTGGGTTCGATCGAATTCCACAGTTTCAGCAAAAATAACATATCAGCCCGCAGTATTACCGGGTCGATTCCTTCCGATGCTGTTCGTGCGATATACGATCCGGATTGAAATTCCTCGCGGAATTCTTCCATGCAACTGCGTAAGCGATTACGCTCTTCCTCGCATTCTATGCGTTGTGAAACCCCGCAGACTTTACCGTGCGGCATATACACCATAAAACGTGAGGGAACGGCAAGTTCCGAGGTCAGACGAGCGCCTTTATTGCCAAGAGGATCTTTGGTGACCTGAACGATAATAGTCTGATTTTCTTTTAGAAAATGATCAATTGTCTCAGTATTCAGGGTTTCACGGTCTTTTACAACAAGATCTGAGGCATGTAAAAACGCGGCTCGATCCAGGCCGATATCGACAAATGCCGCCTGCATACCCGGTAATACACGGCACACGGTACCTTTATAAATATTGCCGACCAGTCCGCGTCGATTCGAGCGTTCGATAATCAATTCATGTAATACACCGTTTTCAACCAGTGCAACGCGTGTTTCAGGGGAGGTGACATTAATCAGGATTTCATTACTCATGCGATCGTCTTGAATCGAGGGTAAATTGTGTTCTGTTTCAGAAGTTCAGTTGTTTCATACAAGGGTAGTCCGACAATGCCGGAATAACTACCTTTGATGGTTTGAATAAAAGCGCCGGCCTGGCCTTGAATGGCATAAGCGCCAGCTTTGTCTGATGGCTCGCCGGTTTGACAATAGGCGTCAATTTCAGATGGGATCAATGGTTTGAATGTAACCTCGCTCATGCTCAGTGTTTGCTGGTGATGTGTTTGATAGAGTGAGACTGCAGTGATAACTGTATGGGTGCGAGCCGATAATTGTGCCAGCATTTGCCTGGCGTTGTCGATTGAATCCGGCTTTCCCAGTATCAATCCATCAATGACGCAGATTGTATCGGCTGCCAAAACCGGAAAAGAGTCTTGATGTTGATTCTGCATCGCTTTGGATCTGGCCATGCGTTTGACGTAGTCAACAGGATCTTCTCCGCTACGTATCGATTCATCAATGTCGGATGGTTGAACTGAGTAACTGAATCCGATTTGATCCAGTAATTCACGGCGCCTTGGAGAACCGGATGCAAGGATAAACTGGGCTGTCGACATGATCGCTGAGCTGAACTCCCGGGTTACACCTATCCGCGATGATACGGATGATGATTGAGTATGGTCCAGGCTCTGTACAATTGCTCTGCAATCAGTACCCGAACCAGGTAATGGGGAAATGTCAAACTGGACAGTGACCAACGTTGCCGGGATTGTCTGATCAGCGGCTCGGATAATCCATCTGCACCACCGACAATCAGTGCAATGGGTTGTGCCAGTTCTCTCCAGTGTCGGACCTGCTCAGCCAGTTGTTCTGTAGACCAGTGAGAACCATTGACATCAAGTGCAATCAGGTGGCAGGAGGCAGATATAGCAGCTTGCAAGCGTTTTTCTTCTTGTTTGATTATGGTATTGGTTGACTGATGTTTAGTCCGGGTCGCAGCACGGATTTGTTTCAACTCCAAACTCATATCAGCGGGCATGCGATTTGCGTATTCCTCAAAACCAGCTTTTGCCCATTTAGGCATTTTATCGCCGATCGCAATTAATTGTATTTTCATATTTTAAAATTGATCATATCAGCATTCTGCAACCATCAGTACTGTTACTGTATCAAATCCACGTCAATTTGGCTGGCGTAAAAAAACCAGCATGGTTTTTACCCATGCTGGTTGTTAAACTCAATTGGTTGTTATTGTCGCAGAGTAATTTCTGTGCGACGGTTTTTTTGCCGACCCTGTGGTGTATCATTTGATGCGACAGGTTGACTGGAGCCATGTCCCTGCGCTTCAATCTGCCTGTCTGGCACACCCAGTCTGGTCAGCAGCTGTTTTGTGACAGTTGCTCTCTGAGTCGATAAGGATTGATTAAAATCCTCCGGGCCTGAAGAGTCAGAGTAGCCGTGAACCATAATGATACTTTGCGGATATGCTTTAACAATTTGGGTAATGGCCTGTAGTCTTGATCTGTCTGCTGAACTGATAACAGTCTGAGCACTATTGAATTGCAGTGTCGCCAAAGGGTATTGTTCGCCAGAGCGTAGTTTGCCGGATTTGAGTACCTCCATGACGTCGCTGTCAATGACGCCAGCTGGAATAGATTTAAGCACCTCAACTGAAGAGCTCAGGGTGTCCCTGGTAATATCAACGGCTGCCGTGGCCGCACTGGAGCCAGTCTTCAATGCTGAACTCGCGGACTCGGTCACTGTGCTGGCAATCCCGGATGCCGCCTCACCGGTCCTGGAAACAGCAGATTTGGCAAGGTTTTCTGCTCCATTAATTGACTGGCGAGTTGCGTTTGACAAGGAATTTGCTGCATCTGATGCAGAACCCTGTAATGTTTTTACACCAGACTGTGCTGTTCTGGCCGCTGAAGTTGTTAAATCCGAAGCTGAGTTCTTGACAGACTGACCGATATTGGTTGTTGCATCTCCGACATTTGAAGCAGCAGATTTAACAGAATCTTTTGCTGATTGAGCAGCATTGCCAACTGCATTCGAAGCGTTTTGTAACTGATTTGAAGCAGAATTGATAGTCTTATCGAGTGTCTTTCCTGGTACCTCGCTGATTTCAGTAGAAGACTGATTAGAAGATGATTGCCATAATTGACTGTCATTGGAGCAACTGCGCACGATAAAAAAAAGCACGAGCAGTATCAGTATTAAAGGGATCCAAAACCATAAACCGTTACGTTCATCATCGTAATTATCACTATCAGACATGTGCTTCTCCTTAAAAAATAACTTAAAAAAATTCTGTTAAAACAAAGCCTCCCTGAATGTTTCAACACACCGAAAAACAAAAGTTGATTCTGGTAATGAACATTACACGTCAAAATCGCTTAATCATCAAACTGAAAACACATAGCGTATTGAAAATTAACAATTATATACAAAATCGTTGAGTTTTGACGGAATGCTCAGCAAAACCTGTACCACCTGACCGGAATGATAACGTGATTTTGTTGATTGTAAAGCCTTATTATTCAATGCAAAGGGACAGATCATTGGTGATTCTTTCGCACAGCTGATCAGTTATTTCATCATGAAAGCTGGACAATGCAGCATCAATTAACCGGGGTTTTGCTTCAGACTCTGTTTTTACCGGTAAATGTCTATGTGATATTGACTTTGGGTCATAACAGGTTTTTGACCTGCTTTTTTTCATCCAGTAATTCAGCTTCTGAAGTTTTCAGCATTTCAAGGCTGAATTTATTGATTTCCAAATCCTGAACAATCGCATAGTTACCGTTCTGGCAGGTTACGGGGTAAGAAAAGACCAGGCCTTTGGTGATTCCGTAACTTCCGTCAGAAGGTACTGCCATACTTACCCAGTCGCCATGAGGCGTGCCATTTTTCCATGTTTTCATATGGTCAATCGCGGCATTGGCTGCTGAGGCTGCACTTGACAGGCCTCTTATTTTAATGATTTCAGCGCCTCGATTCTGGATAGTCGGGACAAACGTATCGCTCATCCAGTGCTCGTCAATCAGTCGTGTGGCCGCTTGCCCTTTGACTTTGGCATGGAACAGGTCAGGATATTGAGTATTTGAATGATTGCCCCATACAGTGATATGTTTGACATCAGACGCTGAAACTCCACATTGCCTGGCTAACATGCCAACAGCTCTGTTATGGTCGAGACGGGTCATGGCTGAGAAGTTGGCCGGGTCGATATCGGGTGCATTGGCAATTGTCACCATGCAATTTGAATTGGCTGGATTCCCACAAACCAGAACCTTGACATTTCGATGTGCAACCCGATTGAGCGCCTGCCCCTGTTCAGCGAATATCTGTGCATTGGTGCCGATCAGGTCGCTGCGTTGCATCCCGGGTCCGCGAGGCCTTGCGCCGATCAAAAAAGCATAATCGACATCTTGAAAAGCGATATTGGGTTCATCACTGGTGGAGATTGAATCAAGCAATGGATAGGCACAATCTTCGAGTTCCATCACAATCCCTTGCAGATTGTCCAGAGCCTGCGGAATCTCAAGCAGTTGCAGAATAACCGGTTGGTCATTTCCGAATAATTCACCACTGGCAATTCGAAACAACAGGGAGTAACTGATTTGTCCTGCGGCACCTGTAACAGCAATTTTAACGGGTGTTTTCATACATTCAATTCGCCTTTGTTCGTTGGTTGGTTTTGGTGAGTTGTAGAAATAAACGTGTTTGAGGCAGACAACTCCCTGGGAGGCTGTTCGAGACTAGAGAGGCTGCTGCGGAAAAGCTTAATTTGGCTATATTTCCCCCTTATGTTCGTTAATATAGCGCAACTATTCGCCTCAGATAATGGAAAAATGTGCCTCAAATCAGCATTCCCTCGCGACGACTTCTATTCTCGGACAGTCTCCAGGTATCTGACAATGTTAATGTCTCTGAAGATTCACAGAGTGGTTCGTGGTAGTCAAAAAAAACAATTCTGTCAAAACTGTACCATAGAATCTCTGACAGTGAAATCTGTAGACACGCTAAATTAAGGGTGGCAGATTGACAGATATGCTCAGCAATGAGCATGGATTTGGCAGGATCGATGCCAAACCTTGAGGTATAGTCATTTTTCCCGGTGATCTATCAGTATACTGTGTGAATAATTCGGGTAAATTTCAATATACTCATAATAATGGCCTCCAATTCAGAATCAACATCCAGAGCTATTGCACTAACACTGTTTAATGCGGGTCTGCGTGCGGCTGATCCAGTTTTGGCTGTGCGTAATACACTGCAAACTGACCAGAGCCTGATTTTTTCACAGTCGAGCAGTGATGTGACTCTATCCGCAGTAACTGATAGCAATTGTAAGCGGGTGGTGATAATCGCTGTTGGCAAGGCCGCCTGCGCGATGGCAGAAGCTGCTTATGACTCCATCACTGAGCTTCGACACATTGAAAATGGTTTGATTGTGACCAATTATGAAAACCAGAAAACAGTAAAAGGCTTTGATGTTATAGGTGCTGGTCATCCTGTTCCGGATAGCAATGGATTGCATGCGGCTGGTGTCATTACAGAGCGATTGAAAGGGTTGCAAGCGGATGATTTACTCATTGCACTGATCAGCGGAGGTGGCTCGGCATTGTTACCGTTACCGCACGAAAACCTGAGACTTGAAGATAAAATCAGTACCACGACACAGTTGTTGCAATGTGGTGCAGCCATCGATGATATTAATTGTGTGCGAAAACATTTATCCGCAATCAAGGGGGGGCACATGACCCGGCTTGCCAGCCCGGCAGCAGTGCATACTCTGATGATATCAGATGTGATTGGTGATGACCCCGGTACAATAGCCAGCGGCCCAACCGTCCCGGACAATACTACGTATGAGGATGCTCTGAATAGTATACATCGCTATGGAATAGCCAGGCGCATTCCAAAAGCGGTTGTTAAACATCTTCAAGATGGGATAAGAGGTATTATTGCTGAAACGCCTAAACCTGGTGACCCATGTTTCGAACGTTCCAGACATATTGTCATCTGTAGTAATTCAGTGAGTGTTAAGGCCATGCAAAATGCAGCAAGTCAATCGGGATTGCGAACAGAAATCTACAGCACCCGGTTAACCGGTGAAGCACGCGAGCAAGCTCAAAAACTGATGCATTATGCCGAACAGAAAATTGAATCAATCTATCAACCGCTTGCTATAATCGCCGGTGGTGAAACAACTGTAACAATTCGAGGTAACGGTAAGGGAGGAAGGAATCAGGAGTTCTGTCTTGCGTTCGCAATCGCTGCTGAGCAATCCCAAACATTAAAACAATGGACATTACTGAGTGCTGGTACCGATGGCAGAGATGGCCCGACTGATGCCGCCGGAGGAATTGTTGATGATCAGACTGTCACCCGGATTCGCGCACAAGCTGGAAACCCTGCTGAATTTCTCGAGGTAAATGATGCTTATCATGCCTTGCAAGCCGCTGGAGACTTGCTGATTACCGGCCCTACCGGAACCAATGTCGCCGACGTGTTGATATTATTGCTATTCCCTGAATAGCGGTTTCTTGTTACAGTTAATTGATTGTTTTGAATATCCCGTTAGGAAATCAAATCCATGCTAGGAGACTACTGAATGTTTGATCAAGCCATGAAAATTGCCGGGTTCGATAATGAGCTGGGTCAGGCGATAGAAGACGAAATACAGCGTCAGGAAGATCATATCGAACTGATTGCTTCGGAGAATTATGCCAGCCCACGGGTCATGGAAGCGCAGGGTTCGGTGTTAACCAACAAGTATGCCGAAGGATATCCAGGAAAGCGCTATTACGGTGGTTGTGAACACGTGGATGTTGTCGAACAGCTGGCCATTGACCGCGTCAAGCAACTGTTCGGTGCTGATTTCGCCAACGTCCAACCGCATTCGGGTTCGCAAGCCAATCAAGCGGTTTACATGGGTTTACTGCAACCACATGATACCGTGCTGGGCTTGAGTCTTGCCGATGGCGGCCATTTAACCCATGGCGCCAAACCCAACTTTTCCGGCAAGATATACAATGCTGTGCAATACGGCCTGGACCCTGAATCCGGGGAGATTGATTATCACCAGGTTGAGTCACTGGCTGTCGAGCATCAACCCAAACTGATTGTCGCCGGGTTTTCTGCCTATTCGAGAGTAATGGACTGGCAACGATTTCGGGAAATTGCCGACAAGGTTGGCGCCTATTTGATGGTTGACATGGCCCATGTCGCAGGCTTGATTGCTGCCGGACTCTATCCTAATCCAGTGCCGTATGCCGATGTGGTAACCAGTACCACCCACAAGAGTCTGCGCGGGCCACGTGGTGGATTTATTATCTGTAAAGCCAACCCGGAAATCGAGAAAAAATTTAACTCGACCATTTTCCCTGGAATACAGGGCGGGCCGCTGATGCATGTAATAGCTGCGAAAGCCGTCGCATTCAAGGAAGCCATGGGACCGGAATTCAAGACCTATCAACAACAAGTGATCACTAATGCCAGAGCCATGGCCAAAGTGTTTATGGACAGAGGATATGATATTGTCTCTGGTGGCACGGATGACCATTTAATGCTGGTGTCATTGATCAGTAAAGGGTTTACCGGAAAAGCAGCCGATGCAGCCCTGGGACAGGCCCATATTACCGTGAACAAGAATGCTGTGCCGAATGATCCGCAGTCACCGTTTGTAACCAGTGGAATCAGAGTCGGGACACCGGCGGTTACCAGTCGGGGTTTTAAAGAACCCCAGGTCATCGATGTTGCAGGCTGGATGTGTGATGTGATGGATGATATGGACAATCAGACTGTGATTGACACTGTCAGAAACAAGGTTTCTGCCTTATGTGCTGAATTTCCGGTGTATCGGGCATCATAACCGGCTGTCAAGACTCCATATGGATAACCTCAGTAACGCGGATAATACTGCCAGGGTCAGAATCTAGAGGCGATTTATGTCAGATATAGAAATTGCACAACAAGCAACCATGCGGCCTATTGTTGAGCTTGCCCGGGAACGACTGGGTATTGATGCTCAACATCTGATTCCTTACGGACACTACAAAGCCAAGCTGGAACTGGATTATATCGATTCACTGTCCGCCAACCCGGATGGCAAGCTGGTGCTGGTGACTGCGATTAATCCGACACCGGCTGGAGAAGGTAAAACCACGACGACAGTTGGTCTCGGTGACGCGCTTAACCGACTCGGTAAAAAAGCCCTGCTGGCCTTGCGTGAACCGGCACTGGGTCCATGCTTCGGGATTAAAGGCGGAGCTGCCGGTGGCGGATATTCCCAGGTTGTGCCGATGGAAGATATCAATCTGCATTTCACTGGTGATTTTCATGCAATTGCAGTCGCGCATAATCTGTTGTCGGCAATGATTGATAATCATATTCATCACGGCAACCGGCTGCGTATCGATTTGCGCCAGATCAGCTGGAAGCGTGTCATCGACATGAATGACCGCGCCCTGCGTAATATCGTCACTTCACTGGGTGGAGTACCGAACGGTTTTCCCAGGGAAGATGGATTCGATATTGTGGCAGCCTCCGAAGTCATGGCGATTTTATGTCTGTCAACGTCACTCGATGATTTAAAAACCCGTCTCGGTAATATTTTTATCGGTTACACCTGGGACAAGGACCCAATTTTCGCGCGTGACCTTAATGCGCATGGGGCAATGACAGCTATCCTCAAAGATGCGATCAAGCCGAATATTGTCCAGACCCTGGAAAATAACCCGGTGTTTGTGCATGGTGGTCCGTTTGCCAATATTGCTCACGGTTGCAATACAGTTCTGGCAACCAGGTCAGCGCTCAAGCTGGCTGATTACGTTGTTACTGAAGCCGGATTCGGGGCTGATCTGGGGGCTGAGAAATTTCTTGACATTAAATGTCGAAAGGCCGGATTAAAACCTGATGCTGTGGTTGTTGTCGCCACTGTGCGAGCGCTTAAATCTCATGGTGGGGTTGCAGTTAAAGCATTACAGACAGAAAATCTGCAAGCCTTGGATAAAGGCTTTGTAAACTTGCAACGCCATTTACACAATATCCGCTCTGAATTCGGACTACCGTGTGTGGTCGCTATCAACCATTTTCATACCGATACTGATGCAGAAATACAGCTGCTCAAACAAAAAGTCGAGGCACTCGAGGTCCCGGTTGAAATCTGTACTCACTGGGCAAATGGTGGGGCTGGTGCAGAGGATCTGGCACGATCGGTTTTGAATCTGTTTGACTCGGCGCCAAATCATTTCAGTGTACTTTATCGCGATGAACTCCCTCTGGCAGATAAACTGCGCACTGTTGCAACCCGGTTGTATGGTGCAAACGATATCAGCCTGGAACCTCGGGCAAAAATCCAGCTTGAAATTTTCGATCAACATTACCGGCATTTCCCGGTCTGTATCGCCAAAACCCAGTATTCATTTTCCAGCGAGCCGAAATTGCTGGGAGCTCCCAGTGATCATACCCTGAACATTCGCGAAGTGCGATTATCGCATGGCGCAGAATTTATCGTAGCCATTTGTGGAACCATGATGACCATGCCGGGACTCCCGAAAACACCGGCTGCTGAAATGATCGATGTCGATTCCGAAGGCCGCATCAGCGGGTTGTTTTAAGTCACTGGTTGTTCGAGTGCGATCTGGAAATTCCTGTTACTTTACCTGTTTGATAACCCATCTTCCAAGTTACTGACTGGTGATCTGCCGGTGAAGACTTTATGACCCAATCGATCATATTTGTTACAGGCATGCACCGCTCAGGTACCAGTCTGGTGACCAAGGCGTTAAATGTCGTTGGTGTCGAACTGGGGTCTAACTTGATTGCGGCTGCGGATGACAATCCCAAAGGCTTTTTTGAAGACCATGATTGCTTCACTTTAAATGAGGCGATTTTAGCTCAACTCAATTTGCGTTGGGATATCGCAACCCTGATGCCGGATCAGGATTTTTCCTCGCAACAACTTCTTCCGTATATCAAAGACGCAGCACATTTAATCAAGACTAAACTGGGCAAATCATCCGTGTTTGCCCTCAAAGATCCACGCTTTAGTGTATTGATGCCAATCTGGCTGAGTGCTGCCAGAATGGTTAAGGTCGACCCATTGTTTGTAATTTGTCTGCGTAACCCTTCCGATGTTGCACATTCATTATGGAAGCGGAACAGCTTTGATTATCAGAAAGGACTGGATTTATGGTTTTCCCACCATTTAAGCCTGATGCGTTATCTGGCCGATGACCAGTCAAAACGGATTGTTACCAGTTATGAAAACCTGTTGAACGAACCGGAGAAGCAGCTTAAACGACTTGGAAAATTTGTAAACCCCGATTTCAATGAGGTCGAAAATCAGGATCAAATGAGTATGTTTTCCAGCGAATTTGTGGAAGCTGATCTGGCTCACAGCAGAAGCGATAACGGTGACATCGATCAGTCTTTATCTGCAACTCCTGATTTGATTGATCTGTATGATGTATTAAACAGTTTTGCCAATGGTCGCTGGTCAAAAGATAAAACAAGCAAGTTGTTGGGCACTATCGATCCTTACCAGGCTGAATCCCGCTTTTTTCGTAATCAGCTGTCTTGTTTTAATCAGGAAATACACCAGGCACTCGGCAAGCAATATCACGAACTGCAGGACAAATTTAAGGAAGACTACGCAGAATTACTCAGTGAAGCAGCGACAGCGAAAGTAACAGCCGAACAAAAACAACAATTTATCGAGCAGCTTCAATCACAATATCAGCACACTTTACAAGGACTGGAATCGAAGCTTGAACAGCTTGCTGACAACAATGCTGAATTGGAGAGTAAGGTAAAATCTCTGAATGTAATTTGTGATCAAAGCACTAGGTTGATTCGCGAACGGGGTAAGGCAATACGCACTAAACAACGCGAATTATTCGATGCTGAACGAACAGCCATAGATCTGGCTAAGCGGTGCGATCAACTTGATCAAACTGTTCAGCAACAAGCCACTCAACACGCTGAATTAGAACAACTTCAAACCAATACCGACAGGCATTTACAAGGTGCGATCACTCGCATCGATGATATCCAGAATTCACTGAGTTACAAGACAGGTCGAGCAGTGACCTGGCCGCTCAGAATGCCTTATGATGTGTTACTGGAACCTTTGGCCAAGAATCCTCAGAATCTGAAACTGCTGGCGGAGCTGATATCCCAGGTTGTCAGGCATCCTGTTAAAAGCACCCAGTTACTGCGCTGGGAAATTATCCGCAATGCGTACATTACCTTTTTCAAAGACCCTGCGATTGCCGGTCAGGTGGTTGAGCATTACAAGCGGGAGTTTGAGGGTGAAAACTATCAAGCCGATTTTGCCACGCCGGATGCCAGCTTGCAGGAACATGCCGGATCGAGCGCAGAACTCAGGTTTTCAGAGTCTGACAGAGTCAGTGTGTTTATCGTCAATTATAATGGCCGCCAGCATCTCGATGAGTTGCTGAATTCTCTCCAGCATCAAAGCTATACAGATTTCGAAATCATTATTATCGATAATGGTTCGCAAGATGGGTCGGTAGATGAAATTAAGCAGAACTATCCTGATGTTCGGTTGATTGCGCTACACGACAATACCGGGTTTGCCGAAGCCAACAACATTGCTGCTGAAGTGGCCAGTGGTCGTTATTATTTTCTGTTGAACAACGATACCACCCTGGACAAAGACTGTATTTCGCATCTGGTACGGAGCATCAAGCAATCTGATTCAGTCGGGGCGGCTGGCAGTAAGCTGTTGTTCTGGAAACCGTTTGTTGATATTGAATTGACCATACAACCGGCTTCGTTAAAACGCCGAATCTTTGTCGATATCGATACATTACACAATTCATTACCCGTCTATCCAAAACTGTTTTTTGCCACAGGATGGCGTGATGCACAACAGTCCCATCAACGCTATGCCCGGTCATTCGATAAAAAAGCCTTGTTGCGGTTGCCGGTTTGTGAAGCACAAACCAGCGCCAGACTGGCGATGTTTTCAGGGTCAAAAAAACCGGTCAAGGTGTTAGCCAGGACGTCGGTTGAGACAGAGCAGGAATTGATCCTGGATCCCGGACAATGGACTGAGTTCAGCCTGGACTTTTCAGACAGGCTTGAGCATCCTGGTCTGCATTATTTGATCAATAACGCCGGTTCGCATGTCGATAACCAGGGTCAGGCCCAGGATCGCGGGTTTGGCAGCCCTGATCATGACCAATACAATGTTTTAGAGCCGGTCGCCGCATTGTGTGGGGGCGCGATGATGATTCGCCCTGAAATACTGGGTGACATGCCGGTATTCGGCAAGGATTTCTTCGCCTATTTTGAAGATACGGATTTGTCGCTGCGAATTCGTGAGTTAGGTTATCAATTAATGTATTGTCCAGACAGCATTGTTTATCACAAACATGCATCGACCAGTCAGGAGAACTCGGCTTTTTTCCGTTTTTACGTGAATCGTAACCGCTTGCTGTTTCTGGCCCTGCATTATCCGAAACTCAGCAAACAAGCCGAGCAGAACAGTCGGGCAGAGTTGAACCATTTGCAGCAATACCTGCAAGAAAATTCCAAAGACCCTGAAGAATTGGAATTTGCCAGGCGAATCCCGGAAATATTCGATGACTGGCAAACCCTGTTGCCTAAAATCGCCAACAAGACATTTTTCGACCGGCCAAACCGGTTTCCAAAACTGGCTGTTTATAATAATTTCTGGCACACCCTGGGTGGTGGCGAACATCATGCCTGTGTGATTGCGCAAGCCCTGCAAAGCCTGGGGCCGGTGGATTTGATTTCGGAACATGATTTCAGCATTGAGCAGTTGGAGCTACAGTTCAATATTCACTTAAAGCATTGCCGTAAGCGTCTGGTGAGTTCAGTTGCCATGCATCACAACCCGGAAACAACGGCGTATTACGACATATTTGTCAATTCCACGTATTCATCCGATCTGAGCAGCCACGCCAAATATTCGTATTATGTGGTCAGTTTTCCATATCAAATTCCCAAATATCCGGCAGAAAAACGCGAGTTTCTGAATTCGTATGACGTGTTTCTGGCGAATTCGAGTTACACTGCAGGATGGGTGAAACAATGGTGGGATGTCGACAATTGCGTTGTGCTGTATCCATCGATAGCTTTACCGGATTTAAACCCGGATCAGCTAAAGAAATACAGAGTCATCCTCAACGTCGGGCGTTTTTTCCGCTCCGGGCATAATAAAAAACAACTGGAACTGGTGCAGGTTTTCAAACGCCTGATTGACTCTGGTAACATTGACAATAACTGGAAGTTGATTCTGGTCGGGCAGGTTGACCCCAGCCAACAGGCATATCTGGATGAGGTGCGTGAAGAAGCCCAAGGTTATCCGATTGAGATCAATAATAACATCGAGCTGGATGCACTCAGGGAAATATACAGTCAAGCTGCAATCTACTGGCACGCAACCGGAATGGGAGAATCCACCGAGCGCAATCCGGAACGTAACGAGCATTTTGGTATCAGCACCGTCGAAGCCATGTCGTATGGGTGTCTGCCGATCGTGATTAATGCCGGAGGCCAGCCAGAGAGTGTCAGCAATGGCGAAAACGGTTTTTTATTCGATAATGAACAGCAACTTGAGCAATTCAGTCTGGATAGCATCGAATTGTTCGAGACAAACCCGGAGCGTTATCAAACGATGTCAGCATGCGCTGTGGCCAGAGCCCAATTCTTTTCGCGAACCAATACCGAACAAACGTTGCTGCAGTGTCTAAAAGACAGTGGCATCAAAATTGAACTCGGTGACCGGTTGTTGTAGAGCCTGGTCAACGATCGATTTCATTTTTTCGGACACTTAACACAATCATCTCTAATTCTTCATGACTTCCTTGATTGAACAATTCAACAACTCTAAATCACCGGTTCCTATCATTCTGTTTGGAAGTCCGCGTTCAGGGACCACGTATTTGCTGGAAATCATCAATCAGCACCCAAACATCAGTATTACCTACGAAGCCAGAGTGTTTCGTTGGCTGTATGCCAGCCAGGTGCGGCTCTTGAATGATGAAGCCATGATATACAAGAACAAAAAAGACTTCGTTGAATCCGCGAACAAACATGGCAAACTGACAATTCAGGAGTTTTATCAGCAAATCAGCCCGGAGCATTTTTATTGGGGCGATAAAAATCCGTTTTATGGGGAAAATTCAGACTTTCTGGAAAATATTGAGCGCTTTTTCCCTGGATCATACTATGTACACATTATCCGCGATCCACGTGATGTGATTACCTCATTAATGCGCAAGCAGATGGGAGGTAAACCCTGGTCAACGTTTGATAAAGCCATCAAAATCTGGTTGCAACATGCAACCAATGGAAGTCGTTTTGGAGAGCAAAATCCAGATGCCAACTATTTCGAAATTCGATATGAAGATATCGTTGGTGATGATGTACAGGCAGCCAGACAGATCTTTGATTTTCTTGACATCGAAATCAGCGATTCGGTGATTGATTTTTGTCAGAAACAACTGGAAAGCAGAACCATTCTCAGCGGTCCGACACGCGATTTAGGAGCAAACGGGGCACAATCTTCCGACTGGTCGTCATTTTTATCTCTTGAGCAGCAATTGGAATGCCTGGAGCGTACCGGTGCATGGTTAACCAGATTGGGATATTTGAGCATGGATGAATTGTTTGAGCAAAAAAATCAACTCAGAAAACAACTCAGGCAATCACCTTCCAAAAGCAGCTCGGGTTCATCCTGACCAGGTATGAGTAAGTATAAATCGAGTATAACGGCTGATAGCCGGGTGCAACAGTTAGCAGTATGAATTCGCAAGCAAATCCACTGGTCGTTCTTGTTGATGGCTCTTCGTTTCTGTTCAGGGCTTATTACGCCTTACCACCATTGACTAATTCCAGAGGTGAACCGACCGGAGCGATTCTCGGTGTCGGCAATATGTTGAAAAGTATGATGCAGCGCTATCAAACGCCGCATATCGTGGTTGTATTTGATGCTCCCGGCAAAACATTTCGAGATGAAATTTTTGAACAGTACAAAGCTCACCGTGCACCTGCGCCTGACGATCTGGTTGCCCAGATCAAGCCTTTGCATCAATTGATACAAGCAATGGGTTTACCGCTTATCTGCGAGAGCGGGGTGGAAGCGGATGATGTAATTGGGACCTTGGCGGTGCAAGCCAGCGAGAGCAATTACAATGTGGTGATTTCAACCGGCGATAAAGACATGGCACAGTTGGTCAATGACATGATTACCCTTGAAAACACCATGTCTGATACCCGGCTTGATCGCCAGGGTGTAATGGACAAGTTTGGTGTCTGGCCTGAGCAAATCATCGATTATCTGGCATTGATGGGAGACAGTTCCGACAATATTCCCGGAGTGCCAGGAGTCGGTCCCAAGACTGCTGCCAAATGGCTGGGCCATTACCAGACAGCAGACAATCTGGTCCTGCATGCCGAAGAGATCAAAGGCAAAATTGGTGAAAAGTTGCGTGCGAATCTCGATAATGTTCGTTTAAGTCAGCAGTTGGCGACGATTGTCTGCGATGTTCCGATCCAGCATCAGCTCGAAAATTTAACCTGCAACGACCCTGACCGTGAAACCTTGCGTGGTATGTTACAGGAACTTGAATTCACGGCCTGGCTCAAGCAACTTGATAACAAAGAGCAGAGCAGTTCAGGATCGCAACAAGAGCATGCTGATGACAACCAGCCTCAACGTAGTTTCAGTGAACCAGCCGATTATCAAATTATCCTTGAACAGTCGCAGTTTGACGACTGGTTGCAAGCGCTGGAAAGCGCCGATTGTTTCGCTTTTGATACCGAAACAACCAGTCTGGATTACATGCATGCAGAAATTGTCGGAGTTTCGTTTGCAGTAACAACCAATCAGGCGGCTTATGTTCCGTTAACTCATGATTATCTGGGAGCACCCGTGCAATTAAATCGTACAGCGGTTCTGGAACAACTTCGCCCGTTGCTGGAAAACCCGGACAAAGCGAAACTCGGTCAGAATCTCAAATACGATGCCCATGTACTCAGAAATCATGGGATTGAACTGCGTGGTATCCGACACGATACCATGCTGGAGTCTTATGTACTGAACAGCGTAGCGACCCGGCATAACATGGATGCTCTGGCGTCCACTTATCTGGGCCGTGACACTATCCATTATGAGGATATCGCCGGGAAAGGTGCCAAACAGATTCCGTTTTCCCAGGTCAGTATTGAGCAGGCCGGGCCGTATGCCGCAGAAGATGCCGATGTGACTTTGCAACTGCATGAACGATTGTGGCCGGAATTGCAAAACTGTCCTCAACGTTCCAGCATCTATACCGATATCGAAATGGCCTTGCTGCCGGTGTTGGTCACAATTGAGCAGCATGGTGTCCTGGTTGACCGGGATTTTCTCCAGGAACAAAGCCGTCATCTCGCGCAGCAAATCCAAGCATTGGAAGAGACAGCCCATGAACTGGCCGGGCAAGCATTTAACCTTGGCTCGCCCAAGCAAATCCAGGAGATTTTCTATGACAAACTGGAACTGCCGGTATTGAAGAAAACCCCAAAAGGTCAGCCGTCTACTGCCGAAGCAGTGTTGCAGGAACTGGCACAGGACTACGAATTACCGAAGGTCATTCTAGAACACCGCGGCCTCAGCAAGCTGAAATCCACTTATACCGATAGCTTGCCGGAGCAGATCAACACCCGCACCGGGCGCGTACACACATCTTATCACCAAGCAGTTGCTGCGACAGGACGCTTGTCATCCACCGATCCGAATTTACAGAATATTCCGATTCGAACCGAGCAGGGGAGAAAAATCCGTCAGGCCTTTGTCGCGCCTTCCGGCTCATCTCTGGTGGCTGCTGATTATTCACAAATTGAACTGCGCATCATGGCGCATCTGTCTGGTGATGAGAACTTGCTTGGAGCCTTTTCAGAAGGAGCAGATATTCATCGAGCAACTGCAGCTGAGGTCTTCGGGGTTGAACTTGATGCAGTCAGCAAGGATCAACGGCGCTCTGCCAAAGCCATCAATTTCGGGCTGATTTACGGTATGTCGGCTTTTGGTCTGGCCAGACAGCTCGGTATTGAACGATCCGATGCACAGGCCTATATCGATCTGTATTTTAAACGATACCCCGGAGTCAAGCGCTATATGGATGAAACCCGCCAGCAAGCTGGTGAACAAGGCTATGTGGAAACCCTGTTCGGAAGACGCTTGTACCTGCCGGAAATTAAATCCCGCAACGCCCAGCGCAGGCAGTATGCTGAACGCACAGCAATCAACGCACCAATGCAGGGAACTGCGGCTGATATTATCAAACGCGCAATGATTGCGGTGGATCGATGGATTACCGAATCTGGCTTGCCAGTAAAAATGATTATGCAAGTCCATGACGAACTGGTTTTTGAGATCCCGGAAGCTGATGTTGAGGCCAGTATTGCAACAATTCGTCAACACATGACGCAAGCCGCAGAACTTGACGTGCCTTTGATTGTTGACGTCGGCACTGGTAATAACTGGGATGCCGCCCATTGAGACGACTTGGCAAAGACAGAAATTAAAAAAATTTCCCCTCTGACTGAAACTTTTTTTTCAGTAAAAAGTCATAAGTTACAAGCACGCTTTCCCCTATGGGCGTGTTTATCAGCTTTTCTGCTGAACTCGAGACGCCAGGGAAACCTCCCCTCTTTTCTTCTCTGGCGTCTTTTTTATGTCTGGAGCGTTGTATCGATTGGTCGTGTTACGTCCAGTCAATCAAACAGTGTTTCGGTTCCTGGCAAAACCCCTTTTTCAATCAACTCAACAGCGTTATTGTCCGGGTCTCTGCAGAACAGCGCTTTGCGTCCTGATTTGCTGACCGAGTAAGGGATAGACGCATTCTCGATTCTGTCTTTCATGCAATCCAGGTCCGGGACGATCATTGCAAAGTGACGGTCTCTCCCGCCGTGTTCAGGTCTGGCGGTATCAGCATCCGGATTGGGGAGTTCCAGCAAGTGGATCTGCTGAAACGGACCGACTTCCAGCCAGGCACCTGGAAAAGGCAGGTCGGGCCTGTCGATTTGATTCATTCCCAGAACCCCACAATAGAAATCCAATGATTGCCGGGTATCAGCCACCATGATACTGGCATGGTGTAAATGAAATTGTTTCGATGTCATGTGTTATCACCTCATTGTTTCTTTATGCCCTGGACATCCAGCGATCAATATTATCGATGATACAGGCACAGTATTGCTTGCAAGTTGAATTGAGACTGCAAAATCAGCCAGTCATTGTATCTGATATTAAATCAGATCAGCCTGTAAATACACTAATGACAATTGAATCTTGACAACGACACAATGATTGATCAGGTGTTGATTCGAAGCGTTCCGAAACGATACAAAATCCCGGGCAGTAATGCCAGGTTTAAAAGCGTTGAGGAGAGCAGTCCGCCGATGATGATAATTGCCATAGGACCCATAATTTCCCGACCGGGGTTATCACTGTCAATGGCAATTGGCAGCATGGCCAATGCCGTCACCAGCGCGGTCATCAGAATCGACGGCAATCGTTCCTGCGCCCCTTTTACCACAGTATCAGTGGACCAGGGTTGTTTTTCAACATGGATCAGATGAGTGTAGTGCGAGATCAGCATGATGCTGTTACGGACGGTAATTCCGAACAAGGTGACAAAGCCGACCATGGAGCCGACTGATACTGTGGTATTGGTGATTAACGCAGCAAAGATTCCACCGACCAGCGCGAACGGCAGGTTGAACAGAGTGATGAACACGTCGCTGAGGTTGGGCAATGCCAGATAAATCACCAGTAGAATGGCGATTCCCACCAGCAGTGATTGCAACAGCAATTGCCGTTTACTGGCGCCGTGTTCGACTGCTGCGCCACTGATTTCAAGACTCATATCGGCTGATAATTGCAGTGAACCGGACACTGTTGAGTTGATTCTATGTAACACATCGTTCCAGTCGATATCGTCAATATCAGCGGTAATCGTCTGTAAACGCATACCATTCCGGTGCAGGATGTTATATCGACCTTCCTTCTGGTTGATTGTGACGACATCGCCCAGTGTTATCCACTGACCGGATTCAGTCCGCATGGGCAGGGAACTGATCAGCTCGGGTTGAGTCCGCAATTCAGGAGCAAAGCTCACCACTATGTCACGGTTGAGTGCGTGTTTTCGAAATTGACCCACTACAGTCCCACTCAAAGCAGTCTGTATTGTGGAAATAATGTGTCCCGGTTGGACTCCCCAGTGTTTCATGTACTGGTGATCAAACTCAATATCCAGTGTCTGAGCGCCGGACTGGGAACGCGCCCGCACGTCATTGATGCCGTCAATAGTGGATAACAGATGTGCCAGTTCCATGGCTTTTTGGTCCAGCTCAATAAAATTGTTACCGTACAGATGTATGACCAGCGGTGCGCTATAACCGGATATGGTTTCGTTGACCCGTTCAATGAGAAACGTGTTCAATTCGTATAACATGCCGGGAAATTGATCGACAACAGCGCGGATTGCATCGTATACAAGTTGTTGCTGTTGTCCCGACATTGGCGTCAGGCGGATTTCATACTCACTGTAATGACTGCCATAGGTATCAGCACCACGTTCAGCGCGTCCGGCCCACTGGGAAACAGATTCTATACCATCAATGTTCAACAGTTGTTTGCTGATTCTGGAGCCAGAGCGGATTGATTCAGTCAGTGAAGTTCCGGGGCGACTGCTGGTGTGCAGCATAAAATGACCTTCCCGCAGTTTGGGGATGAATTCATGTTGCAATTGCGTTGCAGCGAGAATTCCCAGGCAGACAGTCAGCGTACTGATCACGATTGTCATCGTTGGGCGCGCGATAAAAAAACCGAGTAAACGCTGGTATTTGAGTTGTATCCACTCCAGAAGCGGTTGTTGCTGATTGTGCTGGTCAGGTTTCAAAAACAGAACGCATAGCGCAGGCGTGACCGTCAACGCGACCAGCAGCGACATCAGGATTGCCAGGATGTAAGCGTAACCCAGTGGGGCGTAGAGGCGTCCGGCGACACCGCTCAAAGTCAGCAAGGGTACAAACACGAGTGCAACGATGAACGTTGCATAGACCACAGAGCTACGCACTTCAAGTGATGCGTCAATGATAGTCGATTGAATTGCTGGCAAACGATGTGATTTGTTATCTGATATACGCAACAGTTTGAGACGGCGCAGAATATTTTCAGCATCGATGATGGCGTCATCGACAACTTCCCCGAGAACAATTGCCAGTCCACCGAGAATCATGATATTCAGTTTGACACCTGTTAAAGTGAGCACCAGACCGGCACTGATGAGTGACAACGGGATAGCCAGAGTGGCAATCAAAGCAACCCGTAAATTGAACAGAAACAAAAGCAACACAATCACTACAAACAATGCACCAATCAGCAAGTGGCCTGTCAGGTTGGTGACTGAGGTTTGGATATAATCGGCCGGTCGAAATAAATGTGTATGTAACTCGATGTGTTGTTGCTGCAATTGTGTGCGAATATGTTCCAGTTTCGATTCAAGCTGTCTGGAAATAGTCAAGGTGTTGGCGCCATATTGTCCGATCACCATGATGACGATACCGGGCTTGCTGTTGATTGCGGCTGCTCCGATTGCAGGTGCAGCGCCATAACTGATATCTGCAACATCATCGAGAGTGATGACGCCTTGAGAACTGGAGCGAATCACAATGTTTTTCAAGGATTCAATGCTGATGGCATTGTCCGGTGTTTTGATCGTAAAACGTTGATTGCTGTTTTCGATAAATCCGAGTCCGGCCCTGGTACTGAGTTGCGAAGCTGCGTTGATGATCTCAGCCATGCTGAGATCAGCGTTGATCATGTCATTGGTTCTGAGCTGTATTTGCAGTTGCCGCTTGGAGCCACCGAAGATATTGATATCGGAAACCCCTGTTGTCGCCAGCAATTGAGGTGCGATAACAGTGTCGACAATCTCTCTGAGTTGCATTGGTGAATGTGAGTCGGAATGGACACCAAGCGTCATGATGGTTGCCGAAGACGACGATAAAGGAAGCGGGACCGGGCTGGCGACTGATTCAGGTAACTGTCCGGCTATACTGGCCAACCGTTCCGAAACCAGTTGCCGGTTACGGTAAATATCGGAATCTGCTTCAAATGTCGCAGTGACGACAGAAAGACCTTGAATGGATTCCGAGTTGACGCGTTGTAATTTGTTTAAACCGGACAAAACCTGTTCAATAGGTTTGCTGACGCCAGTTTCCACCTGTACAGGTGAATATCCGGGTGCTTCAGTTTGGATAATAACTTGTTTGGGCGAGAATTCAGGAAATATATCCAGGCCTGCCGTTAACAACTTCCACAATCCGCAGATCAGAACCAGCAAAGCGATTCCCAGTATGACACCGGGACGGCGGACAGAAAAACCGATGATGGCTTTTAACACGTTTAATCGTCATCCTCTTCTGGAATCTGGCTGCGAAACTCCTCTGAGAGAAGAGTCGCCGGGCCAGTCACAACGACACGTTCCCCGGTTTTAAATCGGTTACTGACAAACCACTGTTGCATTTGCCGATAATCACTATTCATCAGGCGGCGTTGAAACAGATTGTCGTCCAGCTGCACATAGACCCAGGGTCTGTTGTTAAGCCAGACGACAGCGTTGTCCGGTATCCAGACCCCTTGTTTACCGGAATGATCAATTGTCAACCAGGTATTGATGCGGCGGTTGACCGGTAAAGTTGTATGTGCAATATAAAAATAACCGATCCCGTTAACTGTCGTGTTGAGCGGGCTGGGTGAAACATACTCGATGGGCAGGTTGGTTTGATGCAGGTTATCGGCATCTATGGTCAGCGTTTGTAAAGCCCTGGATCCGGCAAAATCAACAGGAACAGTCACAAGTAACAGACTATGCCGGCTGTCGAACAAATGTTTGATCAACTCCTGGTTATTCACCAGATCTTCGGTAATCACCTGACCCCATTGGTGTCTGATAACGGAGAGCAGGTTTTGTTTTTGGAGTTTTAGTGATTTCAGTTCAGCCTGGTGTTGTAACAACTTATGGTGTATTTGCTGACTTTTATATGTTGAATATATACCTTCAGTGGTCAGTTGACGTGCGCGTTGCTCTGCAATAGACGCCAGTTGTTGCTGATGTTTTGCGCTGGTTATCTGCACGCCCAGGGCTTGCAGTTTTGCATGGTGTTGAAACAATGGATTGATATCAACAACGCGCCCGTAAGCCGGGATTTTTTGATGCAATGTCGTGGTTTCAAGCGCAATTGAATGAATTGCGGCAAGTTTTAACTGTTGATCCGTCAATTTGACAGCGATTTGCCCGTTGATATAAGTGATGGTTGTCGCTGATTCAGATGCATCATTGTCATTTGAAAGAGCCGCCCCGGCATAGAACAATCCTGCCATACATATCAGGTATTTGATGAAGTTGAGCATACTGATTTTTCTATATCTTTTTATTATGCGGGATATCACACTGGCAGATGTTGATTGGATAAACAACCAGAGATCATGGCGGTGTTTTAAATGTGTCGTCTATTTGTCAATCTATGTTATATTTTTCATGCCATTATTTGCAATTCTTCAACCAGTCTTTAAGCTGTTTTTTATAAATACTGAAAAAGTGTAAAATTAAATTAAAAACATGGTAAGTTTGTGTTTTACAGTACAATTCATGAGTAAGTTGGGTGAATAGAGGCCCCGGTCAGCAAAGTGACTGTACAAAACGGATAGTTTCGGGATAGGAGCCAATCCATAGTTTGGCTGGCCCGATGTCATAAAATTACAATGAATCGATATCTAAATCGATGGCGAGCATTTGAAAACAAAACCGATATTTAATCCGGAGCAGGAACACCGTACTCTGCAAGCCGGGATCAGCAGACCCTGGTTGTCAGCGATCCTGATTGTCTGTTGTTTATTGTTTTTTGGTTTCTACACAATTTATGGTGATTATCAAAAACAACTGCTCAATGACAAACAACGCTTATCAAAATCGTTAAAAAATATCCAGAACCAGGTTGCATTGATTGTTCATGCCAATATGATTCCGTTGGAAGCATTGAGGACTGCGATCAAGGACAATCCTCAACTCAGCCATGAGCAGTTTGTCAATATCGGCAAAAGTTTTCTCAATCACCCGGTTCATATCAAACATCTTATCATGGCACCTGATTTTGTCGTTAAGGATGTCTACCCGCCTTTTTCCGACACGCCGTTAACCGGATTGGAACTGGTTTCTGATCCAGGCTTATGGGAAGGTGCAATTGAAGCGGTAAAGCGTCAGCAAATGCTGGTCAGTGGACCGTTTCAGATCAGAGGCCATGGCAATTGTTTGCTGATCTGGGCACCTGTCCATGTGCAAGCTTCACAACCCAGGTTGTGGGGTGTTGCCGGAGTTTTGATCGACCATCAGAAAATCATGCAGGATACCGGCGTGACAAGTTTACTGTCCAGATATCAGGTCAGGCTGATGGGTGACAATGAGCAACAGCAATTGGAACTGGGTCAGAATAGTCTTCAGCCTGAAGACAATGAATTTAACAATGTCACGACTATCCAGTTACCGTTTGGCAACTGGAAACTGAAAGTCGCGTCTATACAACAGCCCTGGTATCTGATGCCCAGATATCAGAGATATGCATTACTGGTGATTGGGCTTGCGGTGTTTGCTGGACTTGCAATCTGGTCTTATATCAAATCCTATAAACAACGAAAAAAGGATTTCAAATCCCTGGAGTTCCACCGCCGCTATGATCTGGTAACCAAACTCCCCAACCGTAGTTTGTTGTTGAGTCAGCTCAGCAGTAAAATCACCCGCGCTTCCAAAAGTGAAATTCAGCCATTTGCACTGTTTTATATCGATCTGGATTATTTTAAGCAAGTCAACGATATGCTCGGTTATCGCGGTGGAGACCAGTTTTTACGTAAACTCTCCACGCGTCTGAAAAATTCATTACAACCCGGTGATTTGCTGGCCAGGAGTGGCAGTGATGAATTTGTGATGACAGTACAGAATATCCATCGCCAGGATCAGGCAGAAACAGTTGCCAAGAATCTGTTGCGAGAACTCAGCGAACCCATGCGTTTGGGTGGACACAGCATAGCCAGCTCGTGCAGTATCGGCGTTGCGCTGTACCCGCGCGATGGTGATGATGGACTGACCTTGTTGCGTTATGCGGACCGCGCCATGTATCAGGCCAAAAAAATCGGCAGAGGCACTTACAGCCTGGTCGATAAGGCATTACGGTCATTGACATCTCAGGAACTGAAAAAACGCATGAGCCTGCAACAGGCGCTGCACAGTGATCAGTTTCGTGTCTGTTACCAGCCGATTATTGATCTCAGAACCGGCAAAATCAGCAAATGTGAGGCACTGATAACCTGGCGTGACAAGTCAAGAATGAGTGTGCTGGGGAATGATTATATCGCGGTTGCCGAACAGGGGGGATTGATCAGGCATCTCGGACTCTGGGTATTAGAGAGAGTATGCCAGGATATCAGGCAAATGCATCGCGAAAATGTCAGTTTACAAGTAGCGGTGAATCGCAGCAGCCAGGAGTTTTTAATGCCGGATGCAAGCCTGCGATGGCTGGAAATCCTGGATAAACATAATATCGCCCATAAGGATATTGTGTTTGAGATCACTGAATCCCTGTTAATGGATGAAAAAGAGAAAATTCTGCAACAGATCCGCTTGTTAAAGGATTCCGGTATTGAATTCTCGGTTGACGACTTCGGAACCGGTTATTCTGCGATTAATTATCTGCGCCGTTTCCCGGTGAATTTCCTGAAAATTGATCAATCCTTCGTCCACCAGTTACAAAACAGCAAGCAGGACAAAGTTCTGGTTGACATCATGATCAAGCTCGGCTCGGCATTAAATATTAATGTTATTGCCGAAGGCGTAGAAACCGAAAACCAGTATATCTCGCTTAAAAATATGGGCTGTCATTTTATCCAGGGCTATTATGTATCCAAGCCCTTGCATCTGGAAGAACTGATTGCCTTCAAAAAAGATGAGGCCAACAAACGCAAGTGGCAAACATTGGTGTCACAACGTTGATTGAGTGGGTTGTCCTGGCCATTGTTCAGTATTGAGCGGTATTTTCAGGAGAGGGTTCATTGTTTGCGATTGTGTTTTCGATATATCCACTGTGCTTTTTTAGCGACACGGCTCCACAAATCAGCATAATCCATTAAACAATGGGACAACGTTTCAGTCCCGTTGTAATATTTCATAAACCGGTAATAATCATTCCGGGTCAATCCAATATCCATTGCCGAAAAATACAATGCCGCCAAATCCTTAACCTTCCAGCGCAAAGGCGTTTTTGAGCGAATCTGGACTCTGTGCAAGTCAATGACATGCAGCTTGATTTGAGCATGTTGCGTGGTTGTGTCGAGCAGCAAGTGGCATAAATAAAAATCACGATGGTTGACTCCATTTTCATGGAGTGTTCTGGCAATCCGGGCCACTTCCCTGATCAAGCGCCATTTCAACAATACGTCTGGAGTGTTGTGTTGCCATTCCTGACAATAATTGGCCAGGCTGATATGGTGGTCGAGAGCATCTGTAACCACAAACGAATAAATCGCTGCCGGATTCCGACCTTTGAGTCCGTAGGCTGCCAGCGACAGGGAAGGGATGTTTAATTGTTTCAGCCTGGCTATGGCTCGATATTCATTGTTAGCGCTAATCACCGGTAGCTTGCCATACAGCAGATTCTTGAGGATTTCAGTCCAGCCGACCCCAAAGTGTTTTTTTATAAAAAACCCCTTGTTACCCGATTCAAAATACACGGTTTGCCGTCTTGTCGCTTGTTTGAAGAGCTTTCCTTCAATGGCCATGAATTGATTGAAATTACCGGAACAGCCAAACTCTGTTTTAAGCTCAGGAGCGAGGATAACAACTTCAGTTTTGCTCAATGGCATAGCTGGAGACGGTACTCAACGAATAAAACAACCATGCTGGTAGGCAGACAGAAACCATTCATCGCACTGTGAGATGGTTAGTGTGGAGGGTGATCCGATTTTAAGGGAATCTGCAGCACCGTACCGATTTCGATGATGTCAGGGTTGTTTAAATCAGGATTGGCTTTGAAGATAAGAGGGTAATCGAAGCCGGTTCCATAAACGTCTTTGGCAATATCCCATAAATTATCGCCTTTTGTTACAGTCATAGACAGGTGATCCGATTTGCCTGTTTGCCCAATGTCCGGTGCTGAAATGTTGTTTACCTGAGTTATTTGCTGGGTAACAGTTTTGTCTGTTTGTGTTGCTTGAACAGTGACAATTGTAGACGGGTTAGGGTGGGTCTCAGTCTTTGTAACCGTTGTTTGGCTGGAATTACTCTGAGTGGTTGGAGTGGTGTTTTGCTGCACAATCAAATTCTGGTCCGGTTTCAATACTGCTGAAGCCTGGCTTGAGGCTGAGTGATCAAGTCCGCTGGTCTTGTGCTCTGGAATAGATTTGAGATTACCTGCCGCCAGCGATGATTGATCGTTGCGCGTCGCCAGTTCTGTATTGGATTGAAAGTCTGACCCAGTTGGCTGTTTGTGAACAGGTTGAGGTCGAGTTGCTTTTAATGTTGAATTAGCCAGTTTGACATCATCAGCGGCTCGTTGTCGGGATTGATCAACAGTATCTGAATCTGTTTTTTCATCTCTGAATAACAAATAAAAAGCACAAAGCACCAAAATCAGGTTGATCAGCAGCAAAAGCCATAACACGGTATTCTGTGTTGTCAAAAACTTGTTTTGCTGATTATTCATGGCAGTTTTGTTGTGATCAATCTATTGTTTGGTGTTTATGACCGGGTGAGTGAAAGCTGTATTGATATTCTGGCATTCATCGTCATCATACCGGACGATTGCGGGCGATTCTAGCATAGTATGAGCAGTGCAATATATTCTGGATGCCGGTTTAAACCCGATTTAACTAATTTTTTCAGAATTTTAGTCGGGTTAAATGTCTATCTCGAATTGCAGTGAAGCCAGGTGTGCGTACAAGGCATTTTTCTGCATCAGCTCTTGATGTGTCCCTATGGCGACAATTTCACCATGATTCATGACGACAATACGATCTGAGCGCAATACGGTTGCCAGTCTGTGGGCGATAATCAGTGTGGTGCGATGTTTTATCAGTTGTTGCAAAGCATTCTGAATTAACCGCTCGTTTTCAGCATCCAGTGAGCTGGTGGCTTCATCGAGTAACAGCAAGGGCGCATTTTTGAGAATGGCCCGGGCTATGGCGATACGCTGTTTTTGCCCGACAGACAATGTCATCCCGTTTTCGCCAAGCTGTGTTTGGTAGCCATCTGGAAGTTGCTGGATAAATTCGTCGGCAGCGGCATTCGTCGCAGCTTGCCTGATTGCGTCAATATTCGCATCAGGCTTGCCAAAACCGATATTGTCCTGCACAGTTCCTGAAAAAACAGTTGTTTCTTGTGGGACCATGGCAATGCTTTGACGGAGTTGTTTAATATCCACTGCATGCAAGTCAACTCCAGATAAAGAAATACGTCCTTGCTGTGCGTCATAAAAACGCAACAACAGCTTGATCACTGTACTTTTTCCAGCGCCAGACGGTCCTACCAGGGCTATGGTTTCTCCGGGATTCACGCATAGAGTGAACTGCTTGAGAGCCTGCTCGCCAGGTCGTGACGGATAGGTAAAGCAGACCTGGTCAAATTGAACTGACAGTGGGGTGGTATTGGCCAGGGGGACAGGATTGTCAGGCGAGTTGATTTTAGGCTGACTGGCCAGTATTTCCAGTATCCGCTCCATAGCGCCGGCTGCACGCTGGATATCGCCCCAGACTTCTGACAAGGCAGTTGCATTGGTTGCCAGCATGATTCCGTAAATCACAAACTGGCTGAGTTCGCCAACTGTCAGTTTGTCGGCCTGGACCCATTGAGTCCCAAGCCAGATGACACCGATCAAAGCGGCAAAAATACTGAAAATGGCATAACCAGACAATACAGCTCTGACCGTCAATCGCTGGCGCGCAGTTGTAAACCCTTGCTCTACAGAATCATTGAATTGTTCGCCATAGTGTTTTTCGAGAACAAAGGATTGCAGCAGGTCAACCGCATTGAACGTTTCTCCGGCAATAGCGCTGGATTCTGCAATGGAGTCCTGGTTTTTGCGGGAAAGTTGTTTGATTCTGCGTCCGCAATAGATCATGGGAACAATTAACAGCGGAATCAGGATCAGTATTATTCCTGTTAATTGCAGACTGGTCATTAACAACATGATCAAACTGCCGATCAGCAGCAATGAGCAACGCAGAAAAATTGATATCCCGGCACCGACTACAGATTGCACAAGCGTTGTATCTGTGGTGATTCTCGATAAGATTTCACCGCTGCGAGTGGTTTCAAAAAAAGCCGGTTCCAGAGTCAGGACATGGCTGTATACTGTGCGCCGGATATCTGCAACAATGCGCTCTCCCAACCACATCACCAGATAAAAGCGAGCCGCAGAAAATACTGCCATTGCGGAGATAATACCGATAAAGATCAACAGATAGCGATTCAGCGCAGTGTTATTACCATTCAGATAGCCTTGGTCAACAATTAATCTGATTGCCACAGGCAGCGATAATGCTGCGCCAGCGGCGATAAGCAGAACAACCAATGCCACCAGCATTCTGGGTGCATAGGGTTTGCAAAAGCCAATTAGTTGGCGGAGTGAGGAGTAGTTTGCAGATCTGTGCTGTTTGTTTGGCATGTAAAAGCAGTTTGTTTGACATCCAGTTTTATAACACCAGATGTTTCAAACTGTATTGTCGCATGCACATTGTTTTGTCCATATGTTTTTTCCAGATCAAATATTGTTTCAGGAAAGGAGCTTTTCTTTGCTGATGAGATGAATAGTTGAAGGGTGGGCATGCTTTTTTGCCCACCTTAGGGAGAGTTGTTTGCCAATGTATTGATTATCGTCTGTTTGACATTTTTGGTGGGCGCAAAAGAAAAAACGCCCACCCTACTTGATTGTAAGAGTCAGCGCTCAGTTACAGAACCGATCCAGCCTTGATATCCAGGTAACGGTTGACTAAAGCAGCCGGTAGTTGCCTGGCGGTGATGTCCAGGGTGGCAATGCCTTGATGCCGGAGCAATGCATGGTAATGTTTGCGCGCGGTAAGATATTGATGGAGTTCCGAGAACAGCAATGCATCATCACTGTTTTCAATATCGCGCTGCAAGGCTTCATCCAGTATTTGTTCGCGAAGGTCGGCAAGAACCACCAGATGACTGCGTTGAAGCTGTTTGATGGCTTGTGCCAATTGTTGATGATCTTGATTGCGGGTATTGGTGACCACGATCACTAAAGCTCGTCTGTTCTGGACTGTATTCAGATGCATGGCGGCAGTCATGTAATCGGCGGGATGTGGAGTCGCTTCCAGGTCGTACAGGGTGTTTAACAGATGATTGACGCGTTTTTGCCCTTTTCTAGGGGCAAGCCATCGATTGTCGCCGCCCATCGTCAGCATTCCCACAGCATCTCCCTGGCGCACCGCAACATAAGCCAGTAACAGGGCTGCATTCAATGCCTCGTCGAGTTGTGCCCGGTTCCGGTCTTGGTGGCGCATGCGGCGTCCACAATCAAGTAATAAGATCACCTGCTGGTCTTTTTCGTCCTGATAGTCTTTGGCAATCAGTTTTTGATATTTGGCACTGGCTTGCCAGTGAATCTGGCGCTGACTGTCACTCTCATGAAATGCGCGTAAATGTAGAAATTCATTCCCCTGGCCACGGCGCTGGCGTTGTTTGATACCGATGCGGCTCAAGCGGTTTTCGGTCGCCAGCAAGGTGTATCGTGTCATTTCGGCAAAATTCGGATAAACGCGGACTGTTTGCGAATTGTCGATGACCCGGCGTTGCTTCCATAATCCATACAGTGAGAATAACTGTAACTCAGTGCCTGTGAACACCTTGTCGCCGCGCCCCGGTGGCGTCACCCGGTATTCCAGGCTGATGGTTTTCTGTGCAGGGATGCTGTGCAACTGGGGCAGGTCACTGATTTCAAACACTGAAGGATACAGATCATGAATCAGACACGTCAGCGGATGATGTAGCGGATTTTGGATTTGCAGGCGAATGACGCTGGTTGCTGACATTGGAAGATTATCTGGCATGATGCGCGTGACTGACGGCGTTGCCAGCACTCGTGTCTGCCAGTAGTCATACAGACACAATGCAGTCAGGAGTATACCGCTGCCTTGCCAGAGCAGGAAAAACTTGGCATTGAACACGGTCAGACAACTCATGCCTGTCCACAGCAATGCCAGCTTGAGCAGCAGCGGCTGGGGGTACCAGTTAAGCTTCACTGACGTGGACTGTCGACGGCCTGCAGGATGTCTGCTATTACATCATCGGGTTGTCTGCCTTCAATTTCCAGATCGGCGCTGAGTTGAATGCGGTGGCGCAATACCATGACAGCAACTGATTTGATATCATCCGGGGTTACAAAAGTTGATCCATTCAATAATGCCATCGCTTTCGCTGTTCTCAGCAAGGCGATCGAGCCACGGGTCCCGGGACCGGTTTCCACGCCTCGCCAGTCCCGGCAACGATGGACAATCCGCACGCCATAATCGATAACCGCCGGATCGGTGATCAGACTGGCAGCTTGTTTCTGGAATTCAACAATGTCCTGAGCAGACAATATAGTATTGATACGGTCAAGATTCAACGCATCACCGACAAGTCCATCAGTAACTGCGGAAACAATGTCGGTTTCTTCCTGAAGCGAAGGATAGTCAATGAGGATTTTGACCAGAAACCGGTCCAGCTGCGCCAGTGGCAGCGGGTAAGTGCCTTCCTGGTCAATCGGATTCTGGGTTGCCAGAACCATAAACGGCGATTCCAGAGCGAAAGACTGGCCTTCTATTGTCACCTGTTTTTCCTGCATGGCTTCGAGCAGCGCAGCCTGGGTTTTGGCAGGTGCCCGGTTGATTTCATCGGTAATCACAAAATGGCTGAAAATAGGCCCACGCCGTATACGGAATTCATTCGCTTTTTGATCAAACATGGCATGTCCACTGATATCGGCTGGCATTAAATCCGGGGTGAATTGAATACGCTTGAATTTACCGCCGACGGCTTTTGTCAAAGCACGCACCAAAAGGGTTTTACCAAGACCGGGAACACCTTCGATCAAGACATGCCCACCGGCAATCAGGGCAATCATAATCTCGCGTACAATGTGCTGTTGACCAATGACTGCATGACATATTTGCTGTTGTAACGCGGCCAGTTTTTGAGCGGTCTGTTCGATATTCGGGGTATCCATGGTTAACCTGTCTTCCTGTTTATCCTGATGTTGGTTGCAATGTGTCTAGGCATTGCTGTCAAGCGCTGTGACGCTAGTACGTAATTGTTGCAAGCGCTGTGCCTGCAAAACCAGTCCCTGATTGTCGTTAACCGGCTCAAGCAGTGCATGGCGGGTATCGGACAGGCTTAGACCGGAATGCTCACTGATCCATTGCACTTGTTCATCCATGCTTGATCTGGCCAGAAATGGATAATGTTGCTGCCAGTGTTTGAGGACCAGTTGCTGGGTTTTAGCCAGCGTTTGTTGGTGTTGACCATAGCGCCAGCGGATTTGACTGCGCATGTTCAGATGTTCAAGAATATCGCGGCGTTTGGTTTCTACAGTGTCCAGGAGCGGGCCACTGCGTTGCATGGTGATCCAGGTCCACAGCAACAGACAAACCACGATTGAGCTGACTAGCGGCGCTGCGTGGATTATAAGCAGGCTCCACAGTGACGGCATTACCAGGTCATACAGCAGCCAGATTTTTTCAGGGGTTTTATGGGTGCCAGTGATCAAAGCCAGTAGCCAGGCATGATCATGTTTACCAATTTCTGAATTGGTTAAAAAGCGATTGTCACTGCTGAGCGTGATATAGCCTTGACCATAATGAAACTGGACAAAGTGATAAGCCGGAACATCATCATCTTCTGAAGAAATTGACCTGGCGGGAATAGCAAAGTCTGTTTCACGCTCACCCAAGGTCAGGTATGCATCGGGATCGAATTCAACTTTGCCTGATTCCAGGTCGTTATAATATTGAAAGGATGCTTGTCCGGCACTGGTTCCGTCAGAATGATATGTATTAAAATGTCGTTGTATGCCAAGCGTATCAAAAAAGTGATATCCGCTGGTATCGTCGTTTTCATCGTAGTTTTTGTCGAGACTTGTGACCAAATGTCCACCGTTAGCAACCCAGTCAAGTAACGCCTGTTCCTTGTCAGCAGCTAAACTGGAGAAGAAGTGTTTGATGATCATGCAATCATTGACAGAGGGCAGTGTGGTCAAAATATCCCGACCATGAATGCTTTCAAACTGGTAACCCAGCGATTCAAGAAATCGTTGCGCTGCTGCAAGCGAATTGCGTTTGACCTCGGAGGATTGACCTAAACGAACAGGTTTACTCACGCGCGTGAAATGATTGAAAAACCAGCTGACCATCAACACAATCAGCAACACACTGAGCAAGGATATCAAACGGTGTTTATATGCCATGTGATGGATTGACAAAATGATCGTGCCAGTTGGCACATAACTGCCGAATTGTCGATTCAGATGGCATTTGCCCGGCCCAGGCCAGCCATTGCCAGGTCTGGGTCAAAACCGAAATATAGCGTTTTAGTTCCGGACTGTTGTGTTGGGTGATGAGTTGTAAACACTCGTTTTCAGTTGCGCTTGAGGGAATTTCAATCTGATGTTGATGAATGCACTGGATCAGCGATACCCGGTATAGCAGGCTCAGGGCTTCCCGGTAACAACCTTGATTGCACAGCTCATTCACCATAGCAACCGGATTCGAAGGCAATTCCGGTTGCTGGTCATCGATAAGCAGAAAATCAGGCAGTTGCTTGGTTGTTTCCTGTTTCTTTGATTGTCTGCGGAAAACAGAAGGATCAAAATACTCCCGGATTTTCATCATCAACCAGATCAACAGCAAGGCAATCGTGACCAGGCCTGACATTTTTAACAGTCCTCCCAGCCATTCCAGATTGCTTAACCATGGCCAGCTGAATTCTCTGTTGTCTTTATGTTTCTCGATAATGGGTTCCCAGGTTGTTACGGTTTCCTTCTTGCCGAAATCCTCGTGCTCAAGCACATTGGTAATGGTTTGTTTCGCCTGTTCTCGACTCACTGCAAATGATTTGGCAGGAGAGATAACGGCCACAACCAGTCCCAGTGTCAGAACGATGCACAAAACGCGAGACGTTGAACTGCCGAAATGACCGGGTTGTGTCATCTGCTTGAAGGCAATTTCAAGATCCCAGGCTTCAAGTAATGTCCGGGCGTTGATATACAGAAAAAATCCGGCGGATACATAGAACGGTGCGATGATTGATATAGACAGGAATTCAGTCAGGTAGACCCAAAAGTCGTACTCACTCCCTTCAAATAATAATATCTGCTCAAGATCAAAGTCTGCTTCACCCGGGATCAGCATCACGATCAGCACCGGTATCGCTAATTCAAATGCAACTTCGATATGCAATAACAACAACGTTAACCATTCACTGCGTGGCTTGGTGCTGTGCAATGTGGTCAAGCGCTGGTTGTATGCCTGGCCCTGTGATTGTTCCAGAATCGACACTGGCATATGGAACGAGCGCGACAAGGATAAGCGCCGCCAGGTAATGTGACTGATGAGGTCTGGTCTGAATACAGCAGGGATCTGCTTGAGTTGTTCCACAACAGTTGGAGGATTGTTGAACAATGCCTGTCCGAGCCACGCGACCAAAAGTATTTCATAAACAGGTTTGAACCACCAGAATACTAATGTAGCCAGTTCAGGCGAATCGATCAGGACGATATTGATGAGGATAAACACAGGTGCCGCTGTCGTACACCAAAGCAACCATAGTGTCAGGAAATGTTTTCGTGCAAACAGAAAGCCCAGGTCCATGGCTTCCCAATGGCCGCGTGGTCGCAGAACAATTGCAGCGTTGTCAATTTGCATGGGTGTTGCGTCCCGAGAATGTCAAATAAGCAATCAGCAACAACCATAAACTTATACCGAATGCGTATTTGAATATTGGTGCGATAATACGCATTGGTGACCAGAACCCTTCAACAGCAGCCGCCGCAATAAATAACAGGGCAGCGCCACAAATCAGGGTCACAGCCGAGCGGCCCTGGAGGTACAAAGCCTGTCGACGCGTATGATTACCCGGAAAAATAATGGCTTTGGCGAGTAACAAGCCTGCACACCCGGAAATAACAATTGCAGTGAGTTCAAAAGCACTATGCCCGGACACAAAAGACCAGAACGGTGTTCCGTGACCCAATTGCGTGAGATATCCGCTGACTGCGCCAATCACCAGCCCGTTGTAAACTAGATAAAAAGCTGTGCCAATCCCGGCCAGAATACCGCCAGCAAAGGTTTGAAAACCGATCCCGGTATTGTTGCGGATATAAAATCCGAACATCAATACACGGCTGGAGGCTTCCTGTTTCCGGGTTCTACCCAGAACATGATTATCAGCCGGGTTATACATGTATTCCATCGATGCAATGTCATCTTCATCCATAATGCTGTAAACCAGATCCGGATTGAAATAACAGAGCGTACCAATCACAATCATGGTGCCGAAAAACATCAGACATGACAGCGCAAATGCCCGCCAATGCATCCGCAACGCATGGGGAAACTCAATGCTTAAAAACCGTAACAGTTTATTGCCCAGCTGAAACTTGCGACGATATAAATGATCATGAATCCGCAAAGTCAGATTTTGCAGATATTCGATTAAATCAAGGCTGTAACACCGGCTTTGAGCCAGAGAAAGCTGCTGGCATAATTCGCTGTACAAATCCGGTAATTTGATCAACTCAGATGGATCGGGTCGGTCCGCTTTTCTGATCGCATCGAGGCCGTTCAACAGTTGTTCACAGTGTTCCCAGGTTGGCTGATTGTGTTGTCTGAATTGACTTTGCTTGATCAACTGGCTAGTCCTGTATCATGTTTGGATCCGGTTTCGGAATACCAGTGTGCATAACCCAATACCTGGCTTACGGCATCGAGTTTTGACTGTGGCTGCCATGCCGACAGATAACCGGCCAGTTCTGCCGCGCGCTGTTCGGATAACGACTGGTAGCGTTCCGCAAACGACAGAATGGCCTGGCGTTGTTGCAGGTTCAATGTGACAGGGGGCCGCAGTGGTGGAGCGTCTGTTATCGTCAGGGTATTACTGAGTTTTTGGTGATGAACAACCAGTGTTCCGGCTGCCAAATCGCCCAGACGCTGAAAACGTTGATTACAGAGCATGGATATCAAACCAAACATGTAAAACAGCGGCAGAAAATCTGCTGCACGCAGTAGATTGCGAATGATCGATGCCTGCCAGCACACAGGCGTGCCGTTGCTATGCACCACTTTCAAACCCAACGCGCGTTTACCTGGCGTTGCGCCCCACAGCAGTTCAAACGCCACGGGATAGAACCATTCCATTAGAAACAGTAAAATCATGAATAACCCCAAACCGGTTTTGCCACCGATGAAGGTAACCAGGAGTGCCGGAATGTAAAACACTGAGCGGATTCCGATATCAATCAACCAGGCTCCGCAACGAACCACGGGCCCGGCCAGTTTTAGATCGAGT
>JAHZJL010000143.1 GCA_022600935.1 Gammaproteobacteria bacterium | reverse complement strand
TGACTGCGGCCTTGCTCGATCGACTCCTGCATCATGCCCATATTGTGCAGATATCAGGACAAAGTTATCGGTTAAGACACAAGAAAGCAGCGGGCGTGGTTCCCGTGATGACGCAATCACCAACAAAGGAAAACTAATCAAAACTTAGGGGGTGGGTCAATTTTATATTGCCATTTTTAAAGGCTAAACGGGTCAGTTTTACATTGCTGTTGACATAAATTGATTGGATTGAAACATATGGGATTGTTCAACTCAGTACGAATACCATGTTAACGAATGTTGAATACTTGGGAATAGCAAATAAAGTGCAATTCATTTCTAAAATTTAGAGAGTTAAGATGTTGATTTGCGATTGTACACCTGCTGAAAGGGTCAAAAGAATCAATATAATGCGGTGTGATTCACACAGTAAACGAGATTAGATCAGCAATCGAACCAATAGAGGTGACGCTGGTAAGTGACCTTGGGCATGTAATCCATTGATATTACAGATTGAAAAATATCTGGATTATTGTTTGGTATTCATGTGGTGCATTAAAAGATGGAGGGCCAGGTGTTTTAATGTGGACATTTACCCCAGCTTGTTTCATTGTTTTTCCATAAACCAATCAAGTATCGGCGATATAATTCGGCTTCGGGAGTGTCGCCAAGTTGATCGATGTAATCCATCATGTCTTGAGGGGTGATCTCATTAAACGAGACTTGCATGGTTTTTTCGAAAAGCGTTGAGAATGTCTTGGAATACACAAAGTCGGATTGTTGTTTGTCCAGAATATTTTCCAGCTCGCTTCGATGCTGCTGGTCGAGTTGATTGCCGGCCACTGCCTGTATCCATACAGAATCTGAATAGTCTCTGATAACATCAAACCCGGCTTTTTCGATATACAAGGCAAATTCCTGTGGTGTGCAGAATTGATTGCGTGCAACGTCTTTACGTTGCGTCTGATCCATGGTTTGCCAGCTGTCGGCTTCATATTGCCAGCGCTTCCAGCCTATGGGGTGACACAGATTCCAGGTTTCAACAAATATGATACCCCCTGGTTTAACGACACGCTTGAGTTCACGCAAATAGTTGAACAAGTCTTCTTTGTCGAGATGGCAAAACACGGCAATGGAATAAGCTTTATCCACTGAGCTGTCTGATAAAACCGACAAATTGTTTCCCGGCAATTCATGCAAGCTGACATTATTCAGTGTTTGCAGGCGTTGCTGGGCGCATTCAACCATGTTTTTTGAAATATCAACGCCGATCCAGTGTTTGCATTGAGGGGCAAGTTCCTTACCGATTCGCCCGACGCCACAACCAAGTTCCAGCACTGTATCTTGCTGGTTAATGCTTAACGCGGCTTTGACCTGGGACGCTGTCCATTGGCCATTGCTGACCAGGGTTTTTTCCGAAGTGCTGCCGTCTACGGCAATGGCACCTGTTTCTAAAGAATTGACACGATGATCCCAAGTGCTTTTATAACTATTCAGTTCCATAAGTGAGTGTAATGAATTAAAGGCTGTAGTTGTTGCCAGATTTATTGGGCATGAGGTCTATGGCTTGACAATGAAAACAGAAAAACGTCAACAGAATAATTGATATAAGGTTATATCGGAGTATTTCGGTTTTAGATGAAAAATACCTTGCAGTAAAGCGTTCAGGAAATTCTGATTAGCCTTCTCGATCAAGGATAAAAAAGTGTCAGAATTTCCTGATTTATTGTGTTCTGAAATTAATGTTTTGATTGATGCTTTGCTAATCGGTTAACCTCGTCTTCGATGAGTCGGAGTGCTTTTTTTATGAGGTTTTTCCTGTTTTTCATCTGGCAGTGAAATACTTAACTCCAGAATTTCCTCGTGATCATTTTGTTCGAGGTTAACCCGCATATCGTCAGGGTTGATTTGTACATACTTGCTGATGACGGCAAGCAGTTCTTTTTGCAGCTTGGGCAGGTAAGAAGGTGCAGTTTTGCGCTGGGAGTGTTCATGTGCAACCAGTATTTGCAATCGCTCTTTGGCGACTGAGGCGCTGCTGGGTCGGGTTGTTCGAAAAAAATCGAGTAAACTCATATTCTCTAACCTCCGAACAGTCGTCCCAGAAAGCCTTTCTGGTTGATAAAGCGTTGCGGAACATCTTCACCCAGATAGCGATCGACAACATCTTGATACGCCTGGGCTGCGTTAGTTTTTCCCTGCAGGATAACGGGTTCACCGGCATTCGATGCATTGAGGATATCCTGAGACTCAGGGATGACGCCCAGCAGGTCCATGGACAAGATTTCCTGGACATCTTCCACGCTCAACATGTCACCTTTTTTGACTCGAGAAGGGTCGTAACGAGTTAATAACAGATATTCCGAAATTGGCTCTTCATTCTGTTCGGAGCGTCTCGATTTACTGGACAATATGCCCAGCATGCGGTCCGAATCGCGTACAGATGACACTTCCGGGTTGGTCACGATTATTGCGTCATCGGCATAATACATCGCCAACATAGCACCTTTTTCAATACCAGCCGGGGAATCGCAGACAATGTAGTCGAAGTCCTGTTTTAACTCATCGATGACCTTGCCTACGCCTTCAATCGATAACGCATCCTTGTCTCTGGTTTGCGATGCGGGAAGTATAAAGAGGTTGTCACAGCGCTTGTCCCGGATCAGGGCTTGATTGAGATTGGCTTCTTCATTGATGACGTTGACAAAATCATAGACCACTCTGCGTTCGCAACCAAGAATCAGGTCAAGATTACGGAGGCCCACATCGAAGTCGATGACTGCGGTTTTATGACCACTTTTTGCTAACCCCATGGAAAAAGACGCACTGGTCGTTGTTTTTCCAACACCTCCTTTACCTGAGGTGATTACGATAGTTCTGGTCAAGAGATTACCTCCTTAAATTTGTATGCCGGGTAATGCAAATTCGAAATGATTGGCTGTTACACATTCGATTTTTATTATTGATGAACAATGGTGTGACAGAGTTGTTATAAAAAATTTATTTAATAGATATCAAGAAACTTGTTATATTTTTTGTTGTTGACGAATTTTAGTTAGTGAATGTTGAATAGTAGAGTTTATAGTTTCTCGATAACAATTTTCTGATCTGTCAGGTAAATCTGTACAGATTGTTTAAACAATGATGAATCAATATCTTCACTGACCACAAAGTGGCCGGCAATCGCGACCAGTTCAGCCTGCAGATTCTGGCAGTAAATTCGTGCAGTGGTATCGCCTCTCACGCCGGCCAGTGCGCGTCCACGCAGAGCGCCATAGATATGGATGTTGCCATCGGCCATCAGTTCTGCGCCTTCACTGATTTGTGCAAGAGTAATCAGGTCGCCATATCGTGTATAACGCCGCTGACCGGAGCGAACCGGGGCGGTAATGGTCTCTGAAGTAAACATGATCGCATCGCCTGTAACCGTTAAATCAGCATCCGAAGAGTCATTGGTTTCAGTTTGCCTGACGCTTTGTTTTTCTGGTTCAGGAGCTTGCTCAATATTTTTGACTGCGGCTCCGATTGACAGGACGGCCAGCCCACATTCTGTGGCCAGATCGTGCAACTCAGGGCTTCCACCGCGTACACCAGAGACGCACATTTTTAAATTGGTAATGGCATCAACCAGTTTGGCCAGGTCCAGAGTCTCACTGTCAAGCGCCTGGAAATCAAGCACGACCGGCGAATGAGTGAACAGGCTGGGAGATAAATCAATTTTTTCCTTGAGCTGTTGCTGTATGACATCCACATTATTGTCAAATAAGCGTAATGTGGGCAGCGTATAACTGCCGCTTCTGAGTTCGAGTGCCGGATTGCTCACGTTTTTTTATAGATGATTGTTTCTTTTAAAAATTAACATTGACAAGGAGTGGAAATCCGCAGTGATTCTATCATAAAATAGTTCGTTTGATAGCGAAAGTCATTAAAATTCAGAGTAACGACATAACATTCATTTTTGACATTAATGTTGCTTCTGCCCAATCAAATTAATCCCTTAATTACCGATATTTTCCCATTGCACAGGTTGTTATAACCAACATGAATGTTTCTAAATTGAGAGTGTGTAGTCACTTGCACGGCATCGCTGTGTGTCTTTTTCTCCTCCATTGTATTGTTTTATCCACTGATGTAGCGAGCGCCGGGCTGTCCTCCGCCATTGAGACAGACAGCAAACGCACCCGAGTGGCTAAAAGTTCACAGAATCGTGTCGACAAACTGGATGACCAGCAGCATCAACTGGCTCGACAATACCGCCAGATGTTGGGCGAAATCGATAATCTGGCAAAATACAATGATTATTTGCGCAATGTGGTCAGTTCGCAGGAGCAAGAAAATACTTCGCTGCAGCAGCAGATCAAGGACCTTGAGGAAACCCAGCAGGAAATTGTTCCATTGATGTTGTCGATGATGGCCATGTTACGTCAATTTGTTGCTGCGGATATTCCTTTTCTCGCCGAGGAGCGTTCAGCGCGCCTTGAAAAGCTGGAGCAGACGATGGCGCGTGCTGATGTGACAGTATCAGAAAAATTCAGGCAAATACTTGAAGCCTACCAGATCGAGAACGACTATGGTTACACTATCGAAGCTTATCGTGGTGTGCTGGATATTGATGGTCAAAGCAATCCGGTTGATTTTTTCAGGTTGGGTCGTGTAGCGATGTTTTACCAGACTCTCGATGGCAAGAAAACCGGAGTTTGGAATCAAGGCTCGACTCAATGGGAAGCACTGCCGGAAAGTTACCAGCGCGCTGTCAGAAAAGGCCTGCGCATAGCACGTAAAGAGACCGCGCCTGATATGTTGGTGTTGCCGATTGCAACTGCGGAGGATGCACCGTGAAAACTATTGACAGAGCCATCTTCAAGCCCAGAGTTTTTTCGTTGATCAAACGCATCTTTTTGATTGTGTCAGGTTGCCTGGTGCTGGTGCAGGCGGTTTATGCCGAACATATTGAAATCGATCACTTACTGCAGGAAGTGCAACAGGTTCTAAAAGGCGAGAACAAGTTGCACAGTGAGCGTGAAGCCCGGTTTAAATCCAATGTTGCCCAACAAAAGCAGTTATTCGCCGAGGCTAAAGTGCAACTCAATGCACAACGCCAACTGAGTGACAAACTACAAGCCCGTTTTGATGAGAATGAAAAGCTGTTGACCGAATTGCAAACCACGCTCAATGAACGCCAGGGTGAATTGGGTGAAGTGTTCGGGATGGTCAGGCAGGTCGCTGCCGATTTAAAGAGCGATTTGGCAACATCATTAATATCGGCACAATTTCCAGGTCGCGCAGAAAGTTTGCAGCAATTTGCATCCGGTGAAACAGTGATTACTGCTCAGGAACTGCGGCAACTGTGGTTCCTGATTCAACAGGAAATGACTGAGTCTGGAAAAGTCAGTCGCTTTAAACGTGATGTGCTGGTGGGCTCCGAGTTGACCAGTCAGGCACCGGTTACTCGTATCGGGACGTTTAATCTTCTGGACCAGAATGGATTGTATTTGCAGTTTCTGCCTGAAGACGAGCAGGTGATTGACTATCCCAAGCAACCGGCATCTGGTTATGTCGGTATGGCTGATGATTTTGTCAATACTTCCGAGCAGATCACTGACCTAGGCGTTGATCCAACCCGTGGCGGTATTCTGAATATGCTGACCAAAACTCCGGATGAAGCAGAGCGTTTGTTGCAGGGAGGCGTGGTTGGTTACATTATTATTGCGCTAGGTTTGATTGGATTGGGGCTTGTTATATACAGGTTTTTTGCATTGCACAGGATTCATTCGCGAACCAGCTGGCAGCTTGAGCATATCGGTGATCCAAGCGATGACAATCCACTTGGACGAGTCTTGCGTACTGCGCAAAAAGAGCGACATGCTGATACCGAAGCCATGGAGTTGATTGTCGATGAGGCAGTGACCAAGGAAATACCCTTTATTGAACGCACCCATGCATTTATCAAGCTATTGGCAGGTGTTGCTCCGTTACTCGGATTGTTTGGAACCGTGACCGGAATGATTGAAACGTTCCAGGCAATAAGCTTATATGGAACAGGTGATCCGAAACTGATGGCTGGTGGCATCTCGCAAGCCCTGATTACAACACAGCTGGGTTTGATGGTGGCTATTCCGTTACTGTTTCTGCACAGTTTTTTGACCAGTCGCAGTAAAAATATCATTCAGGTGCTGGATGAGCAAAGCGCAGGATTACTGGTAGAAAGCCTGGAGAATAATCGCTCATGATGGCCCAGATCGAGGCAATCCGGGCATTAATGGATGCCGGTGGGTTTGTACTCTGGGTGATTTTTTTTGTGAGTATGTTGCTGTGGTTCTTGCTGATTGAGCGCTTTCTGTTTTTTCGCTTTGCACTCTCCGGGCGGCGTCAGCAGTGGTTGTCAAAGTGGAATGAGCGCAATGACAAAATCAGTTGGCGCGCTCGAAAAATGCGCCAGAAACTGATGTCTGAAGCGACTCTGGAGCTGAGTTCTTCAGCATCGGTTATCCGTGTCTTGATTGCTATCGCGCCGTTGCTTGGTTTGTTAGGCACTGTTACGGGCATGGTTACCATTTTCGATGTCATGGCCATTGAGGGGTCTGGTAATGCACGGGCAATGGCATCAGGGGTTTCACGCGCAACGCTGCCGACCATGGCTGGCATGGTCGTCGCTATTATTGGGTTATTTCTGGAAAAACGCTATACCAATCAACTGAAGGACGAGTTACTGACACTTTCCCGACAAATGCACTTAAAGGTAGAACAATAATGCGCCACAAGCATCGACATACTGTTGAGGATGAAAATTCAGACATCGATATGACACCGATGCTGGATATCGTCTTTATTATGCTGATTTTCTTTATTGTGACGGCTTCGTTTATCAAGGAGTCCGGGATCGAGGTCAATCGACCGATTGCATCAACCAGTACGCCGAACGAAACAGCGCATATTGTTGTATCAATCAAGGAAGATGGAGAGATCTGGATTGATAAGCGCAGAGTGGATGTTCGCGCCGTGCGTACCAATGTCATGCGTTTGCATGTCGAGAATCCATTAGGGTCAGTGATTGTTGCGGCTGATCGAAATACTCGGACTCATGTACTTGTTGCCGTCGTGGACCAGATTCGTCAGGCTGGTATACCCAACCCGACGATTGCTACCGATGCTGAAAGTCGTTAACTCAAATTTTTAAATGATCACACAACAACAATCAGGGAGCGCTAACTGGTTTTCGAATCTGATGATTCGATGTTGTCTGGCCTTGCTGGTCGCCATTATGCTGACATCAGCCTTATTCTGGCTGATGCAATGGATGGTGATGGATAATGACAATGGTTTGCAACAAACCTCAAATCTTCAACATGTCGATTTTATCCGTTTACAAAAAGATACCGAGCTCAATAAAAAGCAACGGATATTGAAACCGGAGCCTGAACCGGAACCACCACCGCCGCAACCCGAATTATCGCAACCACCCCCGGATCAGCCCAGGCAGTCACCACCAGATATGGATATGCCGAATATTGATATGCCGAAGGCATCTCATCGATTATCGGCCAATCTCACTCAAGGTGTTACCGTTCAGCCTCAAACAGGGCAGGCAGGATTGGGCCAGCCAACCAGTGGATTGATTCCGATTGTTACCTCGAAACCCCGTTATCCTTTGCGTGCGCAATCCCGCAATATAGAAGGCTGGGTGACCATTGAATTCACCATTACCCCGACAGGAACCGTGATTAACCCCAGAGTGACTGCTTCCAAACCAAAAGGTATTTTTGACCGAGCTGCGTTAAATGCGATAACGAAATGGAAGTTTAAGCCCAAGGTTGAAAATGGCCACGCTGTTGCCCAGCTTGCCATCCAGCGTATGGAGTTTAATCTGGACCGGCGCAGGAGGTGATGATGGGTGGGCAATTCTGCGGGTTCAAGCGATTATTACAGATAATAGCGGCTGTCTCTTTGCTGACTGCACCGTTGGTTTATGCCAAGGATCCGGTGGTCAGTTCTGCTGTATACAAGGCCGTTGTCAATGCTGAAAAACAACTGGAGAAATCAGCATTTAGCAAAGCATTGAAGCCTTTGAAAAATCTTCTGGCAGAAACGGACCCGGATAGTTATGACCAGGCTGTTCTGTGGAAAACCATCGGCGCTATTCAGGCTGCCCAGGGTAAATATCAAACAGCTGCGGTTTCACTGGAAAAATCACTGAGCAGCAAAAAACTTCCCGATCAGCAAAAACAGGATGTGCAATATAACCTGGGGCAGGTCTACCTCGCCAACAATCAATACAAAAAAGCGCTGCAAGCACTCCAACCCTGGATTGCCAGTAATCAAAAGCCTACGGCAAATGATTATTTATTGTTAACCCAGCTCTATGCTCGGTTGAATCAGTACCAGACAGCGTTAACCTATGCCGAAAAACTGTTAAAAGCCAGCAAAAATCCACCTGAAAGCCATTATCAGCTAGCCTTGTCATTGTATTTTGAACTTAAACACTATAAAAAGGCGATTCGTATTCTGGAAACACTGATCAGGCAATTTCCAGATAATAAAACTTACTGGCAACAGCTTGCTGCAAGTTATCAGCTAACAGGGGATTATATAAAAACAACGGCAATCAAGGATTTGGCCTATCGATCCAGTGTGTTGAACAGTGCTGAGGATGCGTTGCAACTGGCTGATTTGTATAGTTACACTGGGGCACCGTATCTGGCGGCACAATTACTTGAAAAGGAAATGAAGGCGGGCAAGATAACCAAAAGCGGGAAAATACTGACCCGGTTATCGGATACCTGGTTACAAGCGCGTGAATATGACAAAGCTGCAGATGTATTGAGTAAAGTCGCTAAAAACTCCCAAAACGGTCGGCTATTCGAGCGCCTGGGTGCGTTATATTATGAGCAGCAGAGCTGGGCAAATGCAGAACACGCTTACCGCAATGCGATTAAAAAAGGTGGATTGAAAAAACCGGGCAATACCTGGTTGCTTTATGGTATCTGCGCTAAGGAAAACAAACAAACCAAGCTGGCAAGGCAGGCATTCTCGAAAGCCTTGAATTACTCCTATAGCGCTAAAAGTGCGCATCAGTGGTTGCAGTTGTTGAAAGACTCTTGATCGTTTACGTTCCAGAATTGGCAACACAGTCACAGAATTGAGTGATTATGTGACTGATAACACTTCGTAACATTTGTATTCCTCTATACTTTCATCATAACTATCGCTTAATTTTATATACACATGACTGAAAGACGCCAACATCAACGCAGTAGAAGTCCACAGTTGCTTCCGGTATACGATACTCAAACGCAGCAATGCGTCGGTCGGCTTGTAGACTTGTCCATAGGTGGTATGCTGATGATGGCAGTTCAACCCATCCCGGCTCACAAGATTTACCAGTTAAGGGTCAAGCTTTCCGATCAGATTGAAGGATTGGACGCAATAGAATTTGGTGCTGAGAGTGTTTGGGGTGACCCACCCGAGCAAATGGGAATCAGCTGGGCTGGTTTTCAGGTGATTGATATTTCAGACCAGAACAAGGAGCGTATCAGCAAGCTCCTTGAATTCTGGGCGGAACAGGAAGAAGATTTGCAGCAAGCGTCAATCTAAAAAGCTCCCTGGTTAAAAAATGTCCAAGCGAAAAGTCGCGCTATTTAACGAGAAGCAGCGAAAAAACAACGATTTGAACGGCTTTGCAGCGGACATTTTGATTAATTAGTTTCGGGTATTTATCTTTCAGAGGTTATGCCCTGTTTCTCAAACCAGTCTGATAACCAGTAGTCAACACTGACATAACGCCCCGCTCCAGTAAAAAACAGGCTCAGCAACATGATAAAATATGTTGCTGCAAATTCAATTCCGTTGTTTAGAATGACCAGAGAACCTCTTCCCGTCAGCCAATCATAATTGCCGTATTCCTGTAACAGTGATCTGGCTTTAGTTAAACGGACAATCGCTTCTTTAGTGCGTTCAGAAGAAAAAAAACCGTCACTTTCTGCAATTGCCAGCCAGCCGTTTTCCAAGTGGACTGATAATGCGGCTATCAGCATAATCAGCATTAACGGGATGGTGATCAGTCGCATGCCGATTCCAAACAATAACATGAGTGCGCCAATGGTCTCAGTCAAAGCGACCAGCCATGCCAGCAGCTCCGGGAATGGCAATCCCAGTCCCCATTCCGGATTACCAAACCAGGCAATCGTATTGTCAATGCCGGACAGCTTTTTAGTGCCTGCCATCCACATGACAGGGGCCAGATAAAGGCGCATGGCGAGTGGTGCAAGGAAATCCAGATGTTGTGATTTGGTGAGCCAGTTTTGTACAGTTTGAATGAGGTTTAACATGATCATCCCCTTGATTGTTATTGTTTAATGCCCATGCGTAGTGTTAATTCTGGAACAACTACGCTACTTGGTAACCTGTCCATTTCCCAATTTCATATAGTAACGGAATGAATGGCAGAATTGGAGAGATGTACCCTTGTCATCCGCAGTATTGTCACTGCTGGAGAATAAGGTGTTGAATGGATGTGGTTTGGTCGGTAAATTTTGGGTTACCCTTACACTTCTTGCTAAGTCGTGGTGAGTTTATACATCACAGTCACTGCTTATAGACTGCCAACCTGTATAAATGTTCAGCCCGGGGAATAGTAATGGTTGTGGAGTTCGATGATTGGTTCATTGTTGTGTTCTCAGGAGTGGTCATTGATGACAATCCTTAGGGTTTTAGACTACGCATGCAAGCAGTCAGGAATTTATTGCTTGTAACTCTTTAATCGTAACGCATTTCTGGATACACTATCAGGCTAACCAAATTTTGTTGAGACAACGTTATGGATATAAATACGCGAATTGAAGAAACCCTGAAAAGTCACCCTGTATTACTGTTTATGAAGGGTTCGCCAGATTTTCCTCAATGCGGGTTTTCTGGCCGAGCAACGCAGATTCTCCAGGCTTGTGGAATGAGTGACTTCCAACACATCAATATTCTTGAAGATCCTGAAATTCGTGAGGGGTTGAAGGTGTATTCAAACTGGCCAACATTTCCTCAGCTTTATGTTAACGGAGAATTAGTTGGTGGATGCGATATTATGATGGAGCAATTCGAAAGCGGCGAATTGAAAAAGATTCTGGATACAGTCGGCCAGTCTTGATTGTTAGAAACAGATCGGCCTGATTTATTCAGGTTGGTTTTCCAGTTTCAGCAGTGAATGCCAGCGATTGATTATTGTGCAGAATAAATCCGCAGTGCGTTCAGTGTCGTAGATTGCCGAATGCGCGCGTTCGCTATCCCATTCAAAACCCGCAGCCTTAACCGCCCTGGCCAGCACAGTCTGTCCGTAAGCCAAACCTGCAAGTGTGGCGGTATCGAATGTGCTGAATGAATGAAACGGGTTTCGTTTAATGCCGGAGCGTCTTGCCGCTTCGTTGAGGAAGCTAAGATCAAATGATGGGTTGTGGCCGACCAGTATGGCGCGTGTGCAGCCATTGGTCTTGATTGCTTCGCGGATGGGTTTGAAGATTTTTGGTAAAGCTTGTTTTTCTTCGACAGCCATTCGAAACGGGTGATATGGATCAATTCCGGTAAAATCAAGGGCAGCCTGGTCGAGTTCCGAACCTTTAAACGGTAAAATGTGGCAGGAAATTGTTTCGCCCGGACTCAGCATGCCATCCTGGTCCATATCCAGCAACACTGCGGCAATTTCCAGCAAGGCATTTTTTTTGGGGTTAAATCCGGCTGTCTCAACATCGATCACAACTGGAAGATAGCCTCTGAAACGACGCCCCATCAGTGGCTTGTCGTCTATCTCAGGAAGCATCATGTCCTCTCTGATCTGATTGTCGATTTGATCCATTACACTGCTGGTGGTTAAAATTGTTTTAGGTATCGTTTGGCTTTGCATTATGCGCTGGGTAGACTTTAACATTGTTGATCTCAGACAACAAAACATTTGCATTTGGATTTACCGGATGTTCGATTTATAACAGCGATTATCGCAATCACAAGTTGAGCATTGCATAAACAGATACAAAAATTAATCTCAAGGCAAGCAAATTGAGTGCTGCAAACGTTATGATTGTTCAACTCTCGTACTCGATTCAAGTTTGTGGTAAGGTTGAAATTTTACAAATAATAATGAAATCATGTCCGACAATACATCGAATGAAAATATGATTGATCTTTGCTCTATGTCATTCATCAGATTGCTTAGCGTTGTCGCTGTGCTGATTCTTGTCACTGGATGCGCAACCAATGGCAATACTAAAGATCCTTACGAATCCTTCAATCGTGATATGCATGACTTTAATCTTAAAGTCGATGACTATGTCATGAAACCGGTTGCTGAAGGCTACCAATTCATCACTCCAGAATTTGTTGATAAAGGGGTAACCAACTTTTTTGGAAATCTGCAAGGAGTCCGTCTAACGATTAACGATCTGCTGCAGGCAAAATTTCAGGATGCAGGATTTGATGCATTGCGGCTGCTGGTGAATTCTACTGTCGGAATTGGTGGCTTGTTTGATGTTGCGACTGAAATTGATATTCCCAGAGGGAATGAAGATTTCGCACAGACTTTGGGGGCTTGGGGAGTGCCGTCGGGGCCATTCCTGGTGTTGCCTTTTGTTGGTCCCACCAGTCCACGTGCAATGGGAGGTGTAGTTGGCGATGCTCCTCTGAACCCGATTTCATATATCGGTTATGCGCCAGCCAGTATTGGTTTGCAGGCAGTGAATATTACCGACACCAGGGCAGATTTATTGCAACTGGATGATGTGATTGAGGAAATGAAAGATTATTCTTTGATGAGGGATGCTTATCTTCAGCGTCAGGAGTATCTGGTTAGTGATGGCGAGATTACTGATGACTTTGATGACGATGAATTTTATGACGAAGACGATGAAGTCTCCGACTCAATACAGTAATGGTTCGCAGGTAAAAATCAGTTTGATTGTTGTGTGTGTTCAACCTGCCAGTTGAGTTGTTCACTGGCAGCAATCGGGATTAAGCTGTCGTTATTAAATTCATAGTGATCAGGGCATGTCCAGGGTTTGCGGACTAATGTGAGAGTGGACTGGTTCTGTTGCAAGCCGTAAAAGGCAGCGCCATGTTTGCTGGCAAACCCCTCCAGTTTGTCCAGTGCGTTATTGTCCTCGAATACTTCCACGTATAAAGCCAAAGCGGCGTGAGCCGTGTAACAACCTGCACAGCCGCATGATTGTTCCTTGCGGCTTTTGGAATGTGGCGCGCTGTCTGTACCTAGAAAAAAACGCGAATCGCCGGATATTGCAGCTCTGATTAAAGCCTGCTGATGAATATTGCGCTTGAGTAGTGGCAGGCAATACAAGTGTGGCTTGATACCCCCTTTGAACATCGCATTACGGTTATACATGAGGTGATGCGCGGTAATTGTGGCGGCGGTATTTTCATTGTTACCAAGAATAAAATCGACAGCCTCCCTGGTTGTAATATGCTCCAGGATGATACGCAAATCCGGGAATGTGCGGCGTATCGGGATTAATTCTTGCTCGATAAATACCCGTTCCCTGTCAAATACATCAATGTCCTTGTCGGTTACTTCACCATGACATAATAATGGAACCTGATGTTCCTGCATGGCTTCAAAGAGTGGATAAATCCGGTTCAGCGAATTGACTCCCGCTCCTGAATGAGTGGTTGCTCCGGCTGGATACAGTTTGAAGCCAATGATATCGGGGTGATTTGCAGCATTGATGACTTCGCTGACCGGTGTGGTTTCAGTCAGGTACAGCGCCATCAACGGTAGAAAGTTTAACCCCGGAGGAACAGCGGCAAGAATGCGTTGCTGGTATGCGATTGCCTGTTTAACCTGGGTAACGGGGGGTACAAGATTGGGCATGATAATAGCTCGGGAAAACTGTCTGGAGCTATGAGGAACCACATAGGGTAAGGACGCTCCATCCCGTACGTGTAAATGCATGTCATCTGGCGATACAATTGTCAAACTTTTCATACCTTTTATTCTATCATTAGACATTATAATTAACGTGTCTGATATTCATCAGGAGGTGTGAAGCGCCCTGTCTGGCTATAATGCCGGACATGAGATAATAACTTATCTGGTTTAATGTAGACTTGTATGGCTTATCGTGAAATTGTTTTCGAGTGGTTGAAAAATGGCTCAAGCACCCCTATAACATGGAGTGCAGCGTCTTCTATTACAGGCTGTTCAATATTGCGTTGGATGGTGTTTGCAGTGTTAGCAGTAGATCCTGCAATGCTCACTACGTCAGTATACAGTGTGTTCGTTCACTCTGCCTCCAGCCATTGATTAAGACCGTGAGCAAATTCTAATAAATTTGCATGCTTGGTGAAAACAATAAATCTACAGGTCGCAGCTCTGGTTTAGAGATGAATCTTGCAGCGGAAAACATGAATTTTTCAAATACAATTTAAAGAATTAACATTTACTTAGAGGATACCCAATGCCAATTTACGAATATCAATGTGAGCAATGTCAGTACACATTCGATACCTTGCAAAAAGTCAGTGAAGATCCACTGGTCGAATGTCCTGAGTGCAAACAGCATGCATTGAAAAAGCTGATTTCTCAAGCCGGTTTCCGACTCAAAGGAACAGGTTGGTATGAGACTGATTTCAAAGGCAAATCAAAAAAGTCTGAGTCGGCATCGTCAGATTCAGGCGCATCGAGTCAGCAATCTGCCAAGAAAAAAACCAGTACTGCAACGGAGTAGACGTGTTTAGCGAGATCGTTGTCGTGCTTGATTATTCAGAACATTCACCATCTGAGGACGACATACAAGCGTGTTTTATTAAAACCACAGTCTATAACGAGTAAACGTCTGCAATTAAAAAACGTCGTGATTCTTTACTGTGAACAGCTTGCTTTTTATGCGAGAATTATCGGTTTGTTTAAACCATTGTATTGAAATAAGGTATAAGAGCGGATGCGAAGTCACACCTGCGGGGAATTAAATTCAAACCATATCGGAGAATCGGTTGAGTTGTACGGTTGGGTCAATCGACGACGGGATCACGGTGGTGTGATATTTATCGATCTGAGGGACCGCGAAGGATTGACTCAGATCGTATTCGACCCGGACCACAAATCAACCTTTACCATTGGAGAAACTGTACGCCCTGAATATGTCCTGAAAGTGACGGGGGCTGTTCGTATGCGACCGGAAGGGACATTGAACGAAAATCTTTCCACTGGGGACATTGAAGTACTTGTCAGTTCAGCAGAAATCCTTAATTCATCCGAGACACCCCCATTCCCGCTGGATGATGCGACAGACGTAAATGAAGAAATCCGCTTACGATATCGTTACCTGGATTTACGCCGCAATGAAATGCAGGACAATATGCGATTGCGGCGTGAGGCCAGCCGTTTTCTGCGAAACCGCCTGGATTCACTGGGTTTTTACGATATCGAAACCCCGTTTCTGACCAAAACTACACCGGAAGGCGCTCGCGATTATATTGTACCCAGCCGGGTTCACGAACACTTCTTCTATGCGCTGCCGCAATCCCCGCAGCTATACAAGCAGTTATTGATGATGTCTGGCATGGATCGGTATTATCAGATTGTACGCTGTTTCAGGGATGAAGATTTACGGGCAGACCGCCAACCGGAATTCACCCAGCTGGATATCGAGACATCATTCCTGGATGAAGAACAGATTATGGAAATCAACGAATCCATGATCCGCGATCTGTTTAAGACAGTCCTCGATGTCGATTTACCCGACCCGTTTCCACGCATGAGTTATGCCGAGGCTATGCAGCGTTATGGATCTGATGCACCTGATTTGCGTATCGATCTGGAATTTGTCGATCTGGACGATGTGATGGCCAATGTCGAGTTTAAAGTATTCTCGGGGCCAGCCAAAGAGCAAGATGGGCGTGTCGTTGCGATGCGGGTTCCTGGTGGCAACAGCATGACCAGAAAGGAAATTGATGAATTGACGGCATATGCCGGAAAATTTGGGGCAAAAGGGTTGGCTTACATCAAAGTTAATGATGCAAGCGCTGGTGTTAATGGCTTACAGTCACCCATTTTAAAATTTATTCCGGATGATGTGGTTCAAGTTATTCTGGACAGAACTGATGCGCAAACTGATGATCTAATCTTTTTTGGCGCTGGAAAAACCAAAATCGTTAATGATTCGATGTCGGCAGTGCGTCTGAAAGTCGGTACTGATCAGGGATTGCTGAATGACACATGGAAACCATTGTGGGTAGTTGATTTCCCCATGTTTGACTGGGATGAACGGGAGAAGCGCTGGAATGCATTGCATCATCCGTTTACAGCTCCACAGGAATCTGTCGAGGCATTACAAGCAGACCCTGGTGCTGCATTGTCGCGCGCCTATGATATGGTGTTGAACGGCACCGAAATTGGCGGAGGCTCAGTGCGTATCCATCGCTCTGATGTTCAGCAAGCTGTTTTTGGTTTGCTCGGTATCGAAGAGCAGGAAGCCAGAGACAAATTTGGATTTTTACTGGATGCATTGAAGTACGGGTGTCCGCCACATGGCGGGATCGCGTTTGGACTGGATCGCCTGGTGATGCTCATGGCTGGAGCAAGTTCAATCCGTGAAGTGATTGCATTTCCAAAAACCCAGAGTGCATCCTGCCCTATGGTTGATGCGCCAGCTTCAGTTTCCTCAGATCAGCTGAAGGAGCTAGGCATTCAGTTACGCAAAAAACGGGTTGAATAAAAGTAACACTCAACCCACTCGAGTAAGCGACAAGGAACCATCGTCAAGATGGATGATAGATACTCGCCAAAGTTCCGGCGCTGAAATTAACGCAAGACTTTAAACGTCGATGATGTAATAGGCAAGGCAATGGTAGCAAATCTGGCAATTCAGGATTATGCAGAGTTAGGCGATAACGAATGCGATGCCCGCATAATTCGCGCAAAACAGCAGCTGGGTGAACGGCTGATTATTCTCGGGCACCATTATCAGCGCGAAGAGGTTTTCAAACATGCTGACGTGACAGGCGATTCCCTTAAATTGTCACGAAAAGCAGCAAATTCCAAAGCTGAATTCATCGTGTTCTGCGGGGTTCACTTTATGGCTGAAGTTGCCGATATTTTATCCCGTGATGATCAGATTGCTATTCTTCCTGATCTGGCTGCCGGGTGTTCAATGGCTGACATGGCCAACCTGGTTAATGTCGAGCGCTGTTGGGATGAGTTATCGGAAGTGCTTGATCCGGATGAAATGGTCACACCAGTGACTTATATTAATTCCGCTGCCGATCTGAAAGGATTTTGTGGTCGTCACGGAGGCATCGTCTGTACCTCCACCAATGCCCCAGATGTGCTGGATTGGGGATTTAAGCGGCGCGAGAAAATTTTGTTTTTCCCCGACCAGCATCTGGGACGCAATACAGGCTACAAAAAAGGTATTCCCCTGGATCAAATGGTGACCTGGGATTTTGACAAACCGATGGGCGGGTTGACACAAGAACAAATCAAAAAAGCCAGAATGATCTTATGGAAAGGCTTTTGTTCAGTTCACCAGATGTTTCAGGAACAACATATCGATACATTTTTGAAAAAATATCCTGAAACAAAGGTTATTTCTCACCCTGAAGCGCCTTTTGAAGTGTGTCAGAAATCTGACTACATG
>JAHZJL010000142.1 GCA_022600935.1 Gammaproteobacteria bacterium | reverse complement strand
TGCTTTGAACTTTAAAACCATCATAACTTTATAAAACAAGGGTATATATGGTCACAGTACGAACGTCAAAAAATATGCCAGACAATTTTATGTCCCGCATTACTCAGAATTCCAGGATAACTATAGTTAATTCCTTCCGCTGATCAGTGACGACATTGCTTGGCTTGGCTCGGCTCTTTCAATCGACTATTCATGGCTTATGAGAATCTCACGCAATTTGTCGAAAAGATAGTTTGGGTCGCCATGATTCAAATGACGCTAGCCAAATGTGTTGGGTTTTTAAACAGACAATTTCTCAGTGTCTAAACGAATGGATTGAGATGGTTGAATAGATGCATAGAATTGCTCGCGAATGCCCATTGCATTGACTTCGCACATTGAAACCAGCTGGTCATTGATTGGAACTTTGAATATGCAGGAATCCAGGCGTTCTTGGCCTAGCGGTGTTTCTATTTCCTGGCGGCTCATGAAATGATGGCTGACAATATTCAGATAGTTGATGCGTGCTTTGCCACGTAATATCAATTGTATTAAATGCAGTGGGCCTCGTTCATGTAGCCTTGCAAAATTTCGCCATGCAAAAGGAATGAGTGATCCTATAATAAAACCGGGGCTTTTGATGAATAACCCTAAGCTTCGGAAAATTTTCTCCCATCGCGATCCCAATCGAAAACTCACACCACCAAATTCATGGCCATATTGCTCCAGAAAGTCGATTGCTCTGCTGTCATCATGGCGAAAAACAGGGTGAAAGATTGCTGGTTTACCAGATTCAAGCACAATGAGACCTTGCATGAAATTGGAACAATCTGGATGACCAAATTTGTTTAACTGTTGAGCTACGGGTTTATTTGTGTCAAATTCAATGTTTAATCCTTTGGCAATTTGTCTCCATAGTGTTTCAGTGGTGCTTATACCGACAAGTTCATCTGCCGTTCTACCAACTTTTGCGAGTGGTTGAAAACTGATCATTTTGAATGCATCCGCATTATTCAGAATCCAGTTGATGATTTGCGGTATTTGCTCGATATTATCCTGTGTGACGGTTACTGTTGTTGCTGCTTCAAGCGGTTGACCGGTTTCTTGTCGTGCCGTTCTGATGATGTCCGCAAACGCATTGCGTAACGGTGTTAATTCTTGCTCAAATTTAGCGTATTTGAAATGACGCTGTTTGCGGCCACGTTGTGTGGTATCGATATGGATACTGACTTCATTCAATCCACCTTCGAGAATCAAGCGGTTGAGGAGCCCAGGAGATTTTATAAAGCTATCACCATGAGTCATCAACATTGGCACCAGTCCAATTTCCCGAGCATAGCAAATGATCTCTATTAAGTATTCAGTAGGCAGCAAAGTGACTTCTCCATCGGTAATTTGTGTATTACCGCCTTCACCTAGCCATTGTCGCAAGCTTCTTAGCTGTTTCTTGACATCATCGATTGCAAGTGCTGGTGTGGTGTTAGCCGTGTCATTGAGATAGCAGCCCCGACATGCAAAATCACAACGTGGCTTGACGCCGATAGTTGCACCACAACCTGCATATTGGAAGCCGATATGTTGAATACCAGCAGTAAATTCTTCTTTGAGCTTGTTTCTGGCTGAGCGCAAAATTTCTCGGGTTTCAAGAGAGACTGGTTCTTTTAAGTTGCTCAATAGTTGTTTTAAAGTGACGGACATACTGTTCCCTGGTGTGATTAACGTGCTGGTTGGCTTCTGGAAGCAGAAGGACTGGTTCTGTCTATCAGAAATAAAGCAAGCATTGACATGACCAACATCAACAAGTCTTCAAACAGGGTTTGAAGTGTGAGTGGGCGCGCCAGAAATACGCCAAAGCATCCACAATTCTCGATTGGAATTCCACGATAATAAGTCATCGTGACAACAGCTAACATCACTCCATGTAATAGCACTGCTCCCCATGCAGCGAATTTAGGGAAAGGTGAACAGATCAAGGCTAAACCGATAAACAACTCGATAAAGGGGAGTGTGTAAGCAATAACGCTGCTCATCCAATGCGGCATCATCTGATATGCATCCAGAACCAATACAAATCCGGACATATCCAACAGTTTGCCGATACCCGTGCTTATTAAGATTAACCCGACAAAAAGTCGAGGAATGTTGTTAACCCGGAGCAGCTTTGTTTGAGTGCCTGTTTTATCTGTCATATTAATAAAAAACAATAGCTTTTATTGCTTTTGGTCGTTTAATGCCCAGTTATAGGGAACAAATTCCAGACTGTAGTCTTCACTCTGAGTTTTCAAAAAGTCGGCTTGGTGTGCATCGACATATAAAGCAATGTATTGAAGTAAACTGGCTTGTTCGTGCGGAAATTGTTGGTTATACCAACCAATAAAATCATCTTCATACCAATCTAAAATGGAAGACAGAAAAATTGTTTTCTGAATATGGTCGATTTTGAAATTCCGCTCTTCGCTAAAGAACTTTCTGGTTTCAAAATCCAGCTGTTGGTTTAGAGTGTCTCCATTAAACGCATAGCGAGGTAATTTAGGACAACCCAGAGAAGCACAATTAAGTGCAAAATGAATACGCGGCTCCTGGAAGCGCTCACGAATGATACTGTTTTCCAAATTATAAAGACTGGTTGTTACATTCCCAAACGTCGGTTTTTGGAATAGAAAAAATCCGGTTTTATCAGGGAGAAAAAATAATGGCAGTGGAGGTTTAACATCTTGCACGCTATTAATCGGGTAATAACTAAGCACTGTTTTTATTACAGCTGAGTTGTAAGCATTGATCCAATAGGCGAGTTGATCCGATTGAGATTTGAATAACTCTGGATTGCTATCAGGGCTATATATAGCAATATGTTGATAATAGCGTTCGAATTGTTCTGGAGCAGCTTGCAGGCGAGTGTAATCGACAAGCCCGTTGGTGTTGACATATTGATGAACCACCTGGTCAAAATCCAGATGAGAAAATACCATGTCTTCCTGCTTGACGATTCCTTTTTGAATAGGAGGTATCGTGGTACATGCTGATACCATCCAGGTCAGAAGAATGAGTAATATTATGCGTTTTGTCATCGATATATGAATAAATTTGGTGCGGATAGGTACAATTAAAAAACCTTGCTTGAGAGTGACTACAGCTTCAAAACAGACTGAAATACGCGCTGAGTTTAAGAGCGGATTGTTTTAATATGAAATTTTCTGCTTTTTTTTAGAGTGTTATCATCCAGTTTGGATACACCATCTCAGTTAACCTGAAAACTTGATTACTTGCTTAATTTCAATGCGTATTCATTGGATTTAACGCTCAGTACCAACACAAAGTGTCTGTGTCAAAATCAACCTGAATCTCATCCTAACAATTCTTTGAAGAGAGAAAATGTTCAAAAATCCTGGAATCTTGTCTTATCGTCCGGGATATTATGTTTTATGTTAGGACAATGAAGAACGATGTTACCAACAATGTAACTGACCAGCCTGAGTAGATTTCATCGCGGATATGAATCAGTCAGGCGCTGGGAATGGGATGTTAACCCAGCCGATGATGCTGGATATACATGGATTAAACTGACAAGGTTAGAGTGTCCTAGAGATATCTCGCCTGTTGAATGTATCTGGTAACACAAAATTTGGAGGGCAAGATACCAGATAAGAGTAATTCCGCACTCATGCGTTATTTATGCTGCATGAAACAAGCCCTGCACTCATTGATTTGCTAAACCCAGCCGTTTCAACACAATATTCATAGTCGGGGCTTGTACGAACAATGTGAATACAACAACTCCGAAAGCAATCGACTGAATCGTCCACCAGTAGTCGAGTTGTTTTGGTATAGACAAGGCCAGGGCCAGAGTGACCGCTCCACGTAATCCGCCCCAGAACAGGATTGTTTGATAACGCCGGTCAATCGGTTGTTCTGGTGTGAAGCTGGTTGCAAGAGGTATCAGCAAAAACATACCGAGTAATCTGACAACTAATACAGCGCCTATACCAATCAGGATTGCCAGCCAGCGTTCCTCAAACATGTCCAGCGATATGATCAATCCCATCAGCAAAAACACCAAGGCGTTAGCGATATAGGCATTGAATTCCCACAATTGTTCGACAAACTGGTTTTCGCCATAATCTGCCCGGTGGGCGCGACCCATGATCAACCCAAGAGCCAACACTGACATAACTCCTGACACATGCAACACATGTTCAGCCAATAGAAATGCAAAATAAGCTGATATCACGTTGATTAATGCGTGAAGCAACGGTCTTTCTGTGGTTCTCAGCATTAACAATGCGATAAAGCTAACCAGGATGCCGATCAGCAATCCACCGAAAAACACCAGACTGAATTGCTGGAATGCATGACCTGCATTAAAGTTTTGTTGCGGATTCAAAGCCAAAGACAATGCCAGACTGAACACAACGATAGCTGTTGCATCGTTTAACAGGCTTTCTCCCTCAATCAGGACACCCAGTCGATCGGGCGTTTTGGCCTGTTTGAGTAATGCAACGACAGCAACCGGATCAGTTGCCGACAATAGCGCGCCGGTTATCAATGCTGCTTGCCATGGGAATCCACTGGGGTGGTCAATGCCAAGGTAAACCAATAAGGCTGTCACAGCTGTGGAAAACAGCATGATCGGGATAGCCAGAATCAGAATTGTCGCGAGGTTTTTGAAAAACAGTCTGGTGTTGATAGACAGCGCTGATTCAAAAATCAACACTGGTAGAAACACAAAAAACACCAGATCGTGAAACTCCCCGCTATGCGAATCAATCGGGTAACCGGCTAATTGAGCGATTAACGAAATCAGAAAACCCAGCAAGACCAGCAGTGCTGTATATGGTAGCCTGATGAGGCGTGCCAATGGTTCAGCGGCCAGCGCAACCAGCAGCAAGCCCATGATCAACAAAACAGTTTGTGCGATTTCGCTGTGCATCGATGCTGCTCGATGGCTGCTGAGCTAATGATTGGTAACCGCTTGTTGCTTGACCTGTTGTTCCGGATACAATTCGCTCAAGACAATCGATAATCCAGTGTC
>JAHZJL010000141.1 GCA_022600935.1 Gammaproteobacteria bacterium | reverse complement strand
GGATGCGGACACTGCCAGTCTGTTGTAGAATATTCAGTCTTTGCTGCAAAGGCAACGAATATTTTTGGGGAACGTGATCCCGGTATATGAGCCATCAGCTAACCTGGCTCTATCATGTATAACATGATTAATCCAGTCGCACAGTCGCATCAGCACGTGAGAATCAGCATACATCAACTTTAATTTATGCTTCACCGGGTGCTGGCGGCATGTACAGGCAATCAGCATTGCGTAAAGTATTTTCAATTTTCTAAGAACACATTCTTTAATTTAAGGAGACCAATATGAGTGTACTGGTAGGAAAACCTGCTCCCGATTTTACTGCTGCCGCAGTTCTGGGCAACGGAGATATTGTCGATGATTACAATCTGGAAGAAGCGACCAAAGGGAAATATGGTCTGATTGTTTTTTATCCTCTGGATTTTACTTTTGTCTGTCCAACCGAGCTTGTTGCACTGGATCATCGCCTGGATGAATTTACCAGCCGTGGCGTTGAAGTGATTGTCGTTTCAGTGGACTCACAGTTCACCCACAGTGCGTGGCGTAATACAGCTGTCAATGCCGGTGGTATCGGCCCTGTGCGCTACACCATGGTTGCCGACGTTTCACATTCAATCGTTAAAAGTTACGATGTTGAAGTTGATGGTGCCGCAATCGCTTACCGCGGTACGTTTCTAATTGACAAAGATGGCATTGTTCGCCACCAGGTGGTCAATGATTTGCCACTGGGACGCAACATGGATGAAGCCATCAGAATGGTTGACGCTTTACAATACTTCGAACAGAACGGTGAAGTGTGTCCTGCTGGCTGGCAAAAAGGCAAGGCTGGCATGAATCCGGATGCTGCCGGTGTTGCTGAATACCTTAGCAACCACGCTGAGCAATTATAAATAATCGTTGCTTCAAAAAACCGGCCCCGGAATTCCGAGGCCGGTTTTGTCTAAGAAGCTGTCTGGAAAAAAATGTCCAAGCGAAAAGTTCTTGAATCGAGATAATTTTTTTGATGCTTTGAGGCGAATAGTTGTGCTGTTTAACGAGAAGCAGCGAAACAATCCCCCGAATTCAAGGGCTTTGCAGCGGATATTTTTTTAACCAGACAGCTTCTAACTGTTTTTTTTGGAAATCGGTAAAAATTTTGCGTGAATGTAAATTGAAAACAGTAAGGCAAAAACGCAACCGACACCCACTATCAAAAATCTCGGCATGCTTGGTTCAGTGCCTTCAATCAAGGAAATCACAAAAAGCTGAGTGACCACATACATAATTATTTTGGCTATTGCATAAAAACTGACACCGCCAAGCAAACACCAAATCAAAGGTTCATTATCTTTCAGCTCTGCACGTTTTGCGGTGATATAAAACCAGTAGGCCACAATGAATGCTATGGCCATAGGTATCATTCCTGCCATCGTCGTTCCTCCTAATTATTTGTTATTACAGGCTTTACTGAGATGTTATACATTCTTATTGATGTTAATTGCCTGTTTCTGTAAAACACTCAGCCTGATTAGATTGTTCAGGACATCATTCAGGCCGATGTGCCATTATAGCCTGTCGGTATGAACGTGGTTGGCTATATTCACTTAAATTATATCCGATAAGCAGACACAACCCAAAAGTCACTCATTCTCTAATGTGTACTGAATTTCAGATAATGGCTGGTGTCTGACTCAAGTGCCACCTTGACGACTTGAGCATTGATTCAAGCATGCCTGATCTATAAACCCGTATAAACAGATAACCTGTGACTGACTACGATTAACCTTGAAACCCTCGCATTCCTTTTCAGATACAATGCATCAATTTTAATCAGTTTAATCCAGTGTTTGACCAAATGTTACTTTCGGAATCAATAGGCAACTGGCACACTAAACAATGAGGATGTGCATCAGTCTGTTGAACAGATTCCGACAATGATTTATCACCAAGATAAGGTATTTTTGCTATGAAAAAACTTGTTCGTTATGTTCTTTATTTCATAGGTTTTCTAGTTTTCCTGATCATAGCGGCTGTCCTGCTGGCCCCGCGTTTTGTCGACCCCAATGATTTCAAGCCACAAATAACCAGTTTAATCAAACAACATACCGGGCGAGACATTGTGATTGACGGTGATATTAAACTCTCTGTTTTCCCCTGGATTGGTGTGTCACTGGGCAAAGTTGAATTAAAGGAGTTACCAGATTTTGGGGTTAAACAGTTTGTTGCTCTGAATAGTGCTGACATTAAGGTCAAATTACTGCCTTTGCTTTCCAAACAGGTTGAAGTAGACCGGGTATCAATCGATGGCTTGACGCTGAATCTGGTGCGACTGGAAAACGGTATCGCCAATTGGGAGACGCTTTCAGGCCCTGCAACCAAACAGCCGGACACTACAGAACCAGAGCAAAAAGAAACAACCAACAACAATGGAAAACCGGCCAATGGACTCGCCGCACTATCACTTGCCGGGTTATCACTGAACAATGCTTACATCAGTTATAACGATAAAACTGCTCCACAACACGCGGTAATTGAACAACTGAACCTGAATATCGACAAAGTTGGTTTCAATCACGCCATCCCTTTTGATGCTGACTTTATTGCTACTGTTAGCCAGCCACAACTGAAGGACAAACTGTCTGCCTCTGGCAAAGTAACGTTGAATGAGACACTGGATCAGTTCACTCTGAACGATCTCAAACTGAAAACCGATCTGGAAGGACAAGTGGTCAAACAAGGTCTGATACATGCTGATTTACAAAGCGGCCAGATTGAATTTGACAAAAATACCCTGGCGATACAAATCGCATCTGGCTTGAAGCTGGCAGTCAATGGTAAAGGAGGTGAATTACCCGCTGCTTTTAAAGCAACTCTGAACCTGCCGGATGCCTCGATAACAGAACAATTCAGCCAAATTCAACTGGGAGCTTTAGACCTCGATGCGCATCTGGAAGGTGAGGCCGTCAAACAAGGTCAGGTTACTATCAATTTGAACAGTGACTCAATTCAGTTTAATCAGAAAACGCTGTCTGCCAAACTGCCTTCCGGTTTAAAACTTGTCATTAAAGGCGGCGGTGGTGAACTACCTGATACATTCAACGCCAATCTGAATCTTCCCAGCATTCAAATCTCTAATCAGAATGCTTTTGATCTGGGACAACTGAGCCTTACTGCTCAAGCTGAAGGAGAGCAATTCCCAGGAGGCAAGCTGGATGCCAGTTTAACGTCCAATGTCAGCGGAAATCTGGCCAGCCAGACATTGTCATTGCCTAACATCAAGCTATCTGCCGCCGATCTGAACCTGACCGGTAACCTCTCAGGAAACAAGATAATCGATGCACCAGCCTTTACAGGACAAATTTCAGTTGATTCATTTAATGCCAGGCGTCTGCTGGAATCTCTTGGTATAGAATTGCCCGAGATGCAGGATCAGTCAGCATTGACACAACTTGCTCTCAACAGCGATATCAACTTTGGCCAACAAGCTGCCGGATTCAAAAAACTGAACATTCAACTGGATGACAGTGTATTAACGGGTTCTGCTGCTATCAATGACTTTGCATCCCAGGCAATCACTTTTAACCTGAAGCTTGATAACATCGATGTTGATCGTTATCTGCCTCCTCAAAATCCGAACAAGACCAAAAAGGATTCGTCAACACAAAAGGTTAAGACGCCTGCACCATCTACTTCGCAATCAACCTCAAAAAACAATGACCAGGCCCAGACAGCAAGCAATGCTATCATCCCGGTAGAGGCAATTCAAAAATTGAATATGGATGGCCAGATTGTCATCGATCAAGTGAAAATCAATGGTCTCAAAGCAAGTAACGTGCGATTTAAGGTGTCTGGTAAAGATGGCAAGCTTGAAGCCAAACCTTCAATTGGAAAATTCTACCAGGGTGCTATCAATGCCGGATTATTTGTGAACACTCAGCAGGCCACGCCTTCATTAAAAATTAACAACAGCGTGGCAAACATCGCCATCGAAAAGTTGCTTAAGGAGATGACCAAAGAGGATTATATTTCCGGAACAGCAAACATGGGTGTCAATCTCACTGCCAGAGGTCTGACAGAGCAGGCGCTCACATCAAGCCTTAACGGTAAAATCACGGCCAATTTTCTGGATGGTGCAATTTACGGCATCAATATTCCCAAAATGATCCGTGATGGTTTAGCAACACTTCAAGGTCAGGCAGCCGACAACTCTGCTGCCAATAAAACAGATTTTTCCGAATTGAATATGTTATCCAACATCAAAAACGGAGTCATCACCACAGATAACCTGGAACTGAAATCACCATTGCTACGTGTTTTAGGCAAAGGCAAACTGGATCTGAATACAAAAAAGCTGGAATACCGCACCAGCGTTAAACTGGTTGATACTTTAAAAGGCCAGGGTGGCAACTCACCAACTGATTTAACCGGAATACCGATACCGTTACTCATCACTGGCACCCTTGATAACATCCGTTATGAATTAGATATCAAGACAGCTGCACAGGAGGCATTGAAAACCAAAGCCGGAAAAAAGGTTGAGGAAAAAGCTAACGCAGTGATTGAAAAAAATAAAGCCAAAGTCATGGACAAGATCAATAAAAAGCTGGGAGACAAACTGGGCAGCGATCTTGAAAAAGGCGCTGGTGAGTTATTAAAAGGATTATTTTAATTCTTTGATTTTACTGAATTGACTGGAATTCAATCACTGATCCGGCATCAGATGTGCAATGACATCGATTGAATTCCAGCAATCCTTGCTGGCCTGGTATGATGACCACGGCCGCAAGAACCTGCCCTGGCAATCCAAACCACCAAACCCCTACGCAATCTGGGTGTCTGAAATCATGCTTCAGCAAACCCAGGTCAGTGTGGTCATCCCTTATTTTGAGCGTTTTCTACACCAATTTCCTGATATCCAGGCTTTAGCTGATGCATCTCAAGATCTGGTCTTGACCTGCTGGGCCGGCCTTGGATATTACGCAAGAGCCCGAAATCTGCACCGGGCAGCTCAAATAATCTGTACACAATTTCAGGGGCAATTCCCCACTCGACACGATCAACTCTGCCAGCTTCCCGGAATAGGCCGTTCAACAGCCTCAGCGATACTCAGCATGGCTTTTTCACAACATCATGCCATTCTCGATGGCAATGTCAAACGAGTACTTGCGCGATATTTTGCCATTGAAGGCTGGCCGGGCCAATCTGCAATTTCCCGACAATTATGGCAATACAGTGAAGAATTAACACCTGAACACAGAGTTGCTGAATACACCCAGGCCATTATGGATCTGGGCGCCACTCTATGTACCAGACGCCGGCCTGATTGTGAAAAATGTCCTGTCGCAACTGGCTGTAAAGCAAAATCACTGGAACTCACCGAGCAATTACCCACCCCACGAAAACAACGCAGCTTACCTGTTAAATCCTGTTATATGCCGGTATTGTTACATCAAGACTATGGCGTACTGCTGGAAAAAAGACCTGATCCAGGTATCTGGGGCGGATTGTGGAGTCTGCCCGAATTCACCGATAAAACAAGCCTCATCAACTGGTTTCAGCAACGCGGAATCCAGGCCAGTACTTTGCGATGGCTAGGCAATCGCAAACATACGTTCTCGCATTATCATCTGCAATACCAGCCAGTGATTGGATTATCCGGCCACACAAATTTTATCCAGGAATCCGATCGTGCAGATTGGTTCAATATCTCAACTGCTGAACCCGCCATGCCTGCACCAATACGAAAACTGCTGGACGAAATTTTTCCTGATGACGTCATTGCACAGAATTCAACCGGATAACTCAGGTAACCACGCAGGCAGGCATGAAATCAACGCTTTATTATGTCCACGACCCCATGTGCAGCTGGTGCTGGGCATTTGCCCCAGTCTGGAAAAACTTACGAGAGCAGCTACCAAACTATATCAAAATTGAATATTTGCTTGGAGGACTGGCCCCGGATACAGATACCCTCATGCCGGCAAACATGCAACAGACCATTCGACAAACCTGGCAACGCATCCAAGAAGCTGTTCCTGGCACACAATTCAATTTTGATTTTTGGGAAAAATGCCAGCCCAGACGATCTACCTATTCAGCCTGTAGAGCAGTCATCGCAGCCAGAAACCAGGATAAGCAACATCAGGACACAATGATTGCTGCCATTCAACAGGCTTATTATCTTGACGCTTGCAATCCTTCAAATTACAAACTTCTTTCTGATCTCGCCCAGTCAATTGGCCTGGACTGCAACCGATTCAACACTGATCTTGATTCGCAAAACACTCATCATCAACTTAATCAGGAAATCACGTTTTCCCGTTCGATTGGAGCCCAGGGGTTTCCCAGTTTGATCCGGGTCGGTTATGGTCAATCAAGCATCATACAACTGGATTATCTGGATGCAAAACCAATGCTTGATACAATTCTGCAACAATAAAATACCCAGTGATTTTACATATACAATCAAATGCTGAAACAGTCACTGTCGTAAGATACAACAGTCTATTCAGATACTTTCTTGCACGATAAAAAAGGAAATCAAATGTTATAGCTAGAGCCAAACGTGATGGAGACAAAAACAGCTCCGAAAAGAATGGTGTTTTGAGCTGTTTTGATAGCCCTTGACAACACTAAGTGTCGTCTGCCTCAATCAGGTTTTTTAAACGATTGAGTTCTTCTGCCAGACTGTTGTCTGGTACGGAGCCCCCGGCTCTGTTGTACCAGTAACCGGCATTGCCCTGATCTCCCTCGACCCGGTGCAGATAAGCATGAATCAGGCAGGCCATGGGGTCGGAATACGCCTGGACCATCTTATGAGCGGCATCCCACTCTCCGCTTTCCGCCAGCTCAATTGCTTTAGTGTAATCCAGTGGCATTTGTTCGCTGATATCAGATCAGGTAGATTGCTCAGTCATCCACTGAATCAGTTCTTGCTCTTTGATGATACCCATATGCCGGGTTTCCTGATGCTCGCGGTTAAAAAAATGAGTAGCAGGGAGTTCTCCACGCCAGCGCTTGTTGATGTCTGCATATACGATTTCAGGAAATTGCTCTGCAAACACCCAGGTCTGTTTTAATTCAAGCTGGCTGCGGTTGAGAACATCGCTCACAGTGGTTTCTTCCAGAAATGGGTCGGTTGCCACTATGATTAGTTCGATTTTGGGAAACTGTTTCTGCAAACGCCCGAACATGGCCAGTTCTTTCATGCAATACACACAGCTTTCCGACCAGAAAATCACCACAAACGGCTTGTCTTTTAGCTGAGTCCTGATTTCAGCAAATGACCCTTTGACAAACGGTTGAATAGTCAGTGGCTCAGCTCTGGCAGTCAGGCTGGCAGACAACATGATTGCCAGTATCAGGGCCAATCGCCATTTATAGATGTGCATGACTACAATCTCCGGGTTCCTAGAGCCTGTTGCTTACCGTTATGTTCAGTCCAGGCGATAAAAAAACCGCTTTTGGTTTTAATCACACGCGGATGGGTTGCTCGCAGTCCATTTGCCGACAGTTGCTGAGGTTGTGACCAGCTTAGCCCCTGATCAGCAGATTCAGCGCTGAAAACAGCCATTCCCGAGTCTGTCATCATATCCCAGGTTGCAACAACCCGGCCTGCATCATGAGCAGCGACATCGGCATGCAGTGCGCTTTCATCTCCGAATTGCAGTGGATTTGTCCAGGTCTGACCATGATCGGACGAATTCAGATAATGAATGCCGAGATAATCCTGGTGACCGGTACCGACTACAGCGTGTAATTTGTGCCCGTTGCCGACTTGCTGAATATCCAGACCGCCCCCAATATGGGGACATCCCTCAAAATCCCAGTTAAAAGCACCAACTTTGCTGAGTTGTTGCCAGTTCTGCGCTCGATCGACAACTCCAAGTGCCAGATCAGATGGTTGTTTGTCTCTGTACAAAGTGTACACATTACCCTGATTGTCAGTTTTCAAAGTGTTCCAGCAACAGGAACAGGTGATATTGTCCAGGGTTTTATTGGTCAACCAGGTTTGCCCGCCATCTGTGGATCTGGCATATCGAAGCCCTTGTACCGCTTTCAGTTCTGAAGGACCGTCGCGACTGTCCAGCCACACCGCATGGATGGCATTATCATCTGCCTCCATCTCTACATAGCCATGTGGTCCGGTAATCCAGTCCGGGGGGGTTGTCGAGCGTTGCCAGGTTTTTCCGGCATCCGTGGAACGTGCAGCCACCATTGGTCCTGCATTAAAACGAGCGCCTTCAACACGTTTCATCCAGGTCACGACGACAGTATCACCTTGTGCAGCTATCCGTGCATCGTTGCCGCGGTTAATCTTGGCTTGTAAATTATCTGCATCAAGAATTCTGGCTGCATTTGACCAGGTTGAACCATCATCATCTGAATACTGGTACCACAATGATTTCTGACCGTGAGTTTGTTGGCCGGTTAACAAGTGCAACCGGTTATTGTTGTTGGTGATATCAACACTGATCACGCCTTCGGGTAATCTGTGTTTCATCGCCATCTTCACTTGTGCAGGTGCATTTTGTGAAGGAGTGGAGACTGAAACAGTTTCGCTACCGCTTTTGCTGGTACAACCTGTTTGTAAACATAAACTCAGGCCGAGGAGTAAAAATAGTTTTTTATTCATGAATTTCTCTTAATATTCTTATACCCCGGCTTCAACAATGCGTATTCAGACCGGAGATCATCTTGCTTATAATGAGGTAACAGGATAATTAATTTTATTTATCAGGAGCAAAATTTTCCAATGCTACTAATTCGATAGTCAGAGCCAATCTTCAGACCAGATGATTCAACGAAACTTGCATTATCTTGATCAAGCTACTGCCCACCTTAGTATTTAACCTTATGACGTGCATTATACGCGATCACTCTTAAAGAACGCTAATGCTCAGTTGAAATCAAAAATGAATTAATGTCTTGAACTTGTGAGGCACTACCAGAAAAAGAGTGTGACATCAGATAGATTTGACCTAAAGTGATGTGATACCTGCTTGCTGCTCTACCCGAAATGCCTAATAGAATGACATAACCAAGTTCACTGCAGCATAACAAAATACCTACGCTCAATAAGCACTAAGCTGCTCTTCTGTTTTATAAAAATTGTCTGCTAAACTTAGAGGTGGAGCGGGGTCAGGTAGTAATATCAATTTTTCATAAATCACCAATCATAGTTTTCTGACGGATCATTAATGATGAGCATAACCAGCGCGTATAAACTCGTGCTCGCAGTATGGATATTGACTGTAGTTTCTGATATTTCCAATGCGACTGAAAGCATACCATCGGATCAATCATCTGAAACAGTCACTACAGTCGAAAATGATAAAGCGTTGCTTGATGAATTGATGGCTGTTGTTGATGATGCAACCAACATCGCAACCAGCACCCGCATGAACGCTGATTACGTCCCCGGCACAGTTAGTGTGCTGCAAGGCGATGAGTTGGAAGCCCTGGGTAACAGAACCGTCTGGGATGCATTAGCATTGGTGCCGGGAATATACACCTCTCGCGGACGTGGTGGACAACCCATCGTTCAGGTACGAGGAATCAATTTCCCGTTTAGTTCTGGAAATGTAAAGATTCTGGTTAATTCCATAGATATGAGCAGAGAAAGCTCAGGAGCAAATGCGTCGATACTGTTTTTTCCAATAGAACAAGTTAAACGTATCGAAGTTGTTCGCGGGCCAGGTGCGGTGTTATATGGAGATAATGCATTTATGGGATTAATTAACATCATTACTCATAAACAAGGCCAACGTTTGTATAGCCGTGTTGAAGGCAATGGCGCTGTTAGCGGTGGTGGGAGATTCTCATTTCAAGATGATCAGAATAACCTGCGACTCAGTGCAAATGCCTATGGCTTTAGTAACGATTCAGCAGATGCACCGCGTAGAGCTTCAGCGAAAGAAGATCGACAATTTGGTGTTTTTTCGTTGGGTTATAAAGGGTTTGATTTATCTGCGCAGGTTGGTTACCGCGATTACCAGGAAAATAGACTTAGAAGCCGGGATCGCAATGAAGTATTTACCGCAAAGCAGCAGTTTTCTATTCTACCCAGCCTAAACAGCAACTTTTATATTTCTTATCTACGTAATGATTTTGATGTTGAAGCGACACGATTTGAAGGTGATCAGATCGAAGGTGGAATGGAATTAAACTGGACTGGACTGCGCGACCATGATTGGTTATTCCGATTTTCTTATACCGATTCCAATATTGATCAGGCTTCACAAATAGTCACGCGACCTCCAAACATACCTGGGCAACCGCCAAGACCAAGACCACCTGCCAACCCCAATCGACCTCCACCCTTGTTAACGCCGAATCCAGGCACAGTCAATCCTCCACAACCAACTGAAATATCCAATATTAACAGACGATACTTTGGAATCAGCCTGCAAGATCGTTATGAATTCAACGATAACTTCGCTATTACTGCTGGGTTACGTTTTGACTATCGAGAAGACTTGGATGTGCATCGTTTCTCGCCTCGTGTTGCTGCAGTTTGGCAATTTGCAGAAGGACATATACTCAAAGCTCAATATGCTGAAGGATTTAGAGCACCGACTTTTTTTGAATTATTTCCGGCAAGCGGAAAACCCAATTTGCAACTTGAAACCATTGCTACAACCGAAGTTAGCTATATTTATCGGAAACCCAAAATGACAGGTCGCCTGACTCTGTTCCATTCAAGGCTTGATGATATGATTTTTCCAGAAGCAGGTACTTTTGGAAACTCGGTAGAAGCTGAGAGCAGAGGAGTAGAGCTAGAATGGGAGCAGAAAATTACTCCAGCACTGAAATGGCAAGCCAATCTTTCTTATGTCGATTCATGGACTACACGAACGCCTAGTGGTCGCAATGCAGAAGACCCAACTTCAACCGACTGGCTTGGTAATATTGCGCTGCTTTACCGTCCTATCGATAATATCTTGTTATCAGCCCATTTATATTATGTTGGAAAACGTAACTCCACAATTGTTGATGTCGATGATGAAAAAAGGTTAGCAATTTCACTCAGTGCTTTTGATTTATTTGTTAAAGGACTGGATATGCGAATTGGCATTCGTAATGCGCTTGAACAATCTGAACAATCTGTTCGACAAGTACCAACTGGCCAAACTAATCTTGATTTTCAGGACGACAGCATCGTCTGGGCACAATTTTCTTTTACACTCTAATCAAATTGATTGTTAATGGCTGACAAGCGATTAACTTCTGTATGGCTTAGCGTCGCAAGGGCAATTCCCGCCTTTTTTATCTCTTTTACGTTGTGTTCTGCCTCCATGTTTGATGAAGACGTGGAACAACGCCTACGTATTGGGCTCAGTCTGTTTCGCAGCCTACTGGCATCTGATCTTAACCTGTCCGGCAAAACCAATCGTAATAACCAATTAATACTGCTGGTTATACATCAAAATAACACAACACATGTTCAATCTGTCGTAGAACAGTTGGCAAATTCTGGTCGTGGTAAGAACAAAGGCAAAATTCGCAACTTACCGATAAAAGTTGAGATGGCAACTGAATCCTTTTTCAGTCAATACCAGGAGGATGTGCCTGCTGGTATCTATATTGCCGAAGACCTGTCCGACGATACACTGCAAGCCATTACAGATTATGGCATCGCGCATCATATTATCGTTTATTCCCCATTTGATGGACATGTCCAAAAAGGAATTCTGGGTGGTTTAAACATCGGTATCAGAGTTCAACCTTCCATCAATTTAAAAACCCTAGAGAAATCTGGCTTGCATATCAAAGCGCTATTTCTAGAGATAGCAAAAACCTATGAATAAAGCATCCAATTCCACGGATTCTCGAATCTTTTTACAAATCACCCTAACGTTTGTATTTCTAACGGTCATGTTGGGTATATTGATCAGCGGCTATTGGTATTTTTTATTAAAACCACGATTGCATAACGAAGCTATGATGGCTGCTACCTTGATTGGGCAGGCCCAAGCAGTAACACTGACCGAAATATTGCAATCACGGGAAGATGAAATTCCAACAATTGAGGTTTTAACCGCCATCGACAAAATACTATTATCCAAAGACCCAATCACAAAAACAGCCCTGGTTAGAGCAGTAGCACTGGAGCTGGACTATGATATTCTCGCTAATACTAAAGGCAGTCTTGATTTAACAGTTGGAGATATTACATGCACTCGCTGTTTTGTAACACCTGTTCCATTATATTCTCCCTTGACAGATGAGTTATTAGGTATCGCTCGATTTCATGTCAGCGATTCTTTCTTTCAAGTATTAGAAAACGATATCAAAACAAAGTTATACGCGGAATCTGCCATTGGTTTGTTATTGTTGATTTTGAGTTGGAGAATGGTTATTTCACTGAGTCGAAAACTTGAGTTACAAACAGCGAATCGAAAACAGGCAGAAAACGCTTTACATATTAAAGACCAACAATACCGTCGTCTAATCAATCAATTAAGCCAATATTTCATCTATAGCCGCAAACCTGATGGGGAATTAATCGATGTGAGTTCCTCTGTAAGCAATGTTTTAGACTATCCAGATAAATTATTTCAAGGAAACATTCGTCAGTTTCTGAGTAACACTCCGATCAATGACTCATACCTAAAACATTTAACCAATACCAATCATTTGAATCGAGAAACCACTCATGAAGTTGAGATGATTGATATTGACGGAAATAAGCATACTATTGAATTTTCTGAGATTGGGATTCAGAATGAGCATGGTGAAATCGTTGTTATTGAAGGGATTGGCAGAGACATCACTGACACTCGCCATCTCCAAAGAAGATTAGAACTTGCCAAAGAAACAGCAGAAAATGCGAATCGCGCTAAAAGTGATTTTCTGGCTAACATGAGTCATGAGATCCGGACCCCCATGAACGCTATTTTAGGCCTGAGTTATCTGGCTTTAAAAACCAACCTTAATGACCAGCAACACGATTATGTTTCCAAAATATCATCATCTGCCAAAGGCTTGCTGGGCATCATTAATGATATTCTTGATTTCTCCAAAATTGAGGCCGGTAGACTGACGATAGAAGACGTTGAGTTTGATCTTAATCATGTTTTGATAAAATTGACGCATTTGTGTACTGATAGCGCTGAGCAAAAAGGATTAGAGTTTGTGATTGATTGTCCGGAAACAATTCCACGTTTTCTTGTTGGCGACCCACTACGCTTAGGCCAGGTCCTGTTAAACCTGACGAGTAACGCCATTAAGTTCACAGAACGAGGAAAAATCTTACTCTCTATCAAACTCCAGCAACAATCTGACACTGAATCGGTACTTGAATTCAGTGTAAACGATACTGGAATTGGCATGTCAGAAACAACAATGCAGGAGATATTTAATCCTTTTTCTCAAGCAGATGCCTCAACCACTCGACGCTTTGGTGGTACAGGGCTAGGCTTAAGTATTAGTCAACGTCTGGTTGCCATGATGAATGGCGCTATCAATGCTGAAAGCAAACTCGGAAAAGGCAGCAGATTTTATTTTACGACACGCTTTAAGCGGGGTACAGAAAATCTTCCTGAAGCAATCAATTGTTATTCAGAACTAAAAAATCTACATATTCTGATCGTAGACAACAATCAAACCACTGTCGAAGTACTCATAAAGCAGCTTGGCAATATCACTGCTCGTGTTGATTATGCAAGTTCCGGTCAACAAGCCATCACCATGCTCGAAAACGCTACACTCAGCAAAACCAACCCTAAGTATGATCTGGTATTGATGGACTGGAGTTTGCCAGGTTTGAATGGCATTAAAACCATTCAACAAATCAGAAACAGCAATCGTTTATATTCACAACCAAAAATCATCATCATGACCGCGTTCGGAACAGAGAAAATCCGCGAGCAAGCAGGTCAAATGGCATTGGATGGAGTCATCACCAAGCCGATCAGTACATCAGATTTGCTTAAAACCTTAACTAAAGCGCAACAAGAGAAAATCGATACGATACAACGCCAAGATCAGTCTGATGACGCCGCTGAGTTTTCTCAGGCAACACTGTTAGTAGTCGAAGACAACGCGATAAATCAACAAATTGCCCGGGAATTACTCGAATCGAAAGGATTCAATGTCGTCATTGCTGAAAACGGTAAAGTCGCACTCGAGGCAATCCATTCCCGGCCTTTTGACGCTGTTCTGCTTGATTTACAAATGCCTGTTATGGATGGCTACCAGACCGCTCGCGAAATTAGACGCTATGCACAATTTGGCAATTTGCCGATCATTGCAATGACTGCTCATACAATGACTGACGATAAGCAGCGCTGTCTGGCCGCTGGAATGAACGAGCATATTAGCAAGCCTATTGATCCAGATAGATTGTATGCTCTATTGCAGCGCTGGATCACTGTACCCTCTTCTAACGACAAACAGATCGCATTGAAGAATCATTCTCCGTTGCAGAACAGCCCAATGCTACCTGTTGATTTGCCTGGGATAAACCAACTATCCGGTCTTAACTATCTCAGCAATAACTCAGCGTTGTATCGAAAACTCTTGATTGAGTTTCATCAAGACTATCGAACGGCAGACAGTAAATTACAACAGTTACTTGAACAACAGGATTACACTACAGCCATACGGTTGACCCATACGCTTAAAAGTGTGTCAGCTAATCTCGGTGCAATCGAATTACTAGACTCAATAACGGTACTCGAATCAGCGCTAAAAAATAGTCAGGATTATCGTCAACCACTGGCAGTGTTTACTTCATCAATTGGGATTGTCATGCGTGGGCTGGAACAAATTGACAACGAAACTGGTACTGCCTGCAGCTCATCAGTTACTAAAACTATTGACTTTTCTATGTTTGACTCTATTATCCAGGAAATTATTCAGCGCTTAAGTAATCATAGCTTTCACACCAGGGACATATTACCTGACTTACAGGACGCTTTGAGTGGTCATTTTCAAGACCTTTTTCAGGCATTAAAAATTGAAATCGACGCATTTCGTTTTGATCAGGCAGAAATAATTCTGGAACAACTCGAATCAGCTGTGCGGAGCAAATACGATGGGGCCAGTAAAACCTAGCATTCTGATCGTTGACGATGAACGCGCCAATGTTAATATTCTTGGTGCAATGCTGGGTAATGACTACCAAATCAGCGTAGCTATCAATGGCGAACAAGCCTTAAATTTCGTTTCTAAAAATCATTACCTGGATCTCATTTTGCTGGATGTGGATATGCCAGGCATTAATGGTTACCAGGTTTGTGAAACTCTGAAAGCCAATCCCTTAACAAAGGATATTCCGATCATCTTTATTACTGCGCATAACTCAGAAGAAGATGAAGCAAAAGGCCTGGAACTTGGAGCAGTTGACTACATTACCAAACCCTTCAGGCAACAGATAGTTATGGTTCGTCTAAAAAATCAATTAGAGCTCAAACGCCAGCGAGACTTATTAACACATTTATCCAATTACGATGGATTAACCGGAATCCAGAACCGAAACAGATTCAACAGTTATCTTGAGGATGAATGGCAGCGCGCGATACGAATGAAAACATCATTATCACTGCTTTTGCTGGATATTGATTGTTTCAAACAGTTTAATGATAACTATGGTCATGTCGCCGGTGATGTTTGTCTTCGCAAAATCGCTCAGTCCATCGCCCAAACACTAAAACGCTCAATTGATATGACAGCGCGGTACGGTGGAGAAGAATTCGCCTGTATTTTACCTGACACTGATCATTCTGGAGCGATGCAACTTGCAGAACAAATTCGGCAAATCATTATCGAGCTAGCCATTCCGCATGAATATTCCCTGGCACAACCTTATGTAACAGTCAGTATTGGTGTTGCAGTTATATTGCCAAGCAGCAAACAATCACCATTAGCCTTGATTGAAGCAGCCGATTCCAAACTGTATCTGGCAAAAAAAGCAGGGCGAAATTGTATCAAAGGATAATCATATTCGCTTAAAACCTGACAAACCATATCAATGCAGTGCAATCATTGTTTAAGCGTATTGGGCTAATTCAGCAGAACAATTTTATTGTCAGACAATATCACTGTTGAATCTATCATCAACGATTACTGGGCGAATATTTCCGAGAAGGACACCGCTTTGATTGAGTCCAGCTGGTCGCAGCGTAAAAACGCTAACGATGAATTCTGAATATCCGGCGTATTGCCGTCGCAGATATCACTGATATCGATATCATCAAACTGGTTGTTGTTGGATTGTACGGAAGCAAACGGACCCTCAACCACGACTGTCTGATTGGCTGGGATATTGGAAAAACTGCTGGCGGAGTTTTGTGTCAGCACAGTTGCAGCTCCAATGATTTGACCACTTGCCGTGGCGTTGTAGGAAGCAATCATATTTTTTGCTTCTGAAGTCGTATTTTCCAGTGTAACCTGGATATGACATGCAGTTGAATTGGCAGACAGGATAGAGGATTTATCAACCAGGTTTTCGGAAACAACGCGCACACCATCAAATACCCGTCCGGTCAGAACAGTCAACCCATTATTATCGCTGTTGTTTACATTTACAGGTGATTCAGAACAAGGCGCTCCCGAGGTATTGGTTAATCTCACCAGATCAATGGTACCGGAGCCAAATTCACTGAGTGATGAATTGTAGTCCATCTGTCCCTGGCTACATGAATTGAAACGAAAAGTCAGTGATCCCCAATTGGTTCTCTGCACATCGTTGGCGTTAAAGCTATCGCCAAATTGAGCTCCACTGGTAATAATGACGGGAACCGTAACCGTTTGGCTATTTGAAGCAAAACTGATTGATCCGATCACATAAATCTGTTCACCGTTCAGATAGTGATACCAGGATACGACAATCTGAGACCCGTTATCCGAATCGGCAATATTGATAAAAACACCATGCCCATTCTGTGCAGGATTGTACCAGGTGCCTCCGATTCCCGGTTGTATATCAACATCCGCTCTGGCAAAAAACGATAGCGATACAAGAAAGTATGTTAAACAAAGTATTGACTTATTTTTGAATGAATTCATTTTAAACCTCATGAGTTGGAGATAGGTTTCTGAGTATAAATCTCTATCTTACATAGATTGTACCAAGGTTGAAAATATCGATATAACCATGAACACAAATTAAAGACCCAGCCACATCAAGCGTGAATCAATCTCTTGTATCTGGATAAACAGTCATTTATTGAAATATACTATCGCTAATGGACATTGTCATGATTGTCTATCTCATCAGATTTAAGGAAGCAGAATTATGAAAGCACATCGTATATGCAGTCGTTTGGTCGTAATGATGTGTTTGAATCTGACAGGATGTGCAGCACTAACCACTATTTCAGACACTAATCCGTGTCACGATGAGTCTGAGTCAGGACAAATTCCTGCAGGTCGTCAGTTTATATTCAATCAGTCGCATCAGGATAATGCGCCCTGGTGGTGGATAGCCGGAAATGCTGCTGATACAAGATGGCGCCCACAAAGTGTTCCGGTCAATTCCTGTATCCGGATTCAGTTACCGGCAGGACCGGCTCAATGGAAACTGATTCGATGGACTCTCGATAAAAACGACCTGGATATAAGTCAGATAGACCATGAGTTATATGAAAGCACAGGCAGTTTTCTGGAGTCATGCCGAAATGCCGGTATCGCTGAATTAAATTGCCCTGATCACATGCACCAGTATCAGTTTGTCGTCAGACAGACTGGCCAAATGCGGATTGGATTAAGAGTTAAGCCCCCGCTTAAATTCCCGGTTGAATTAGCCGAGCAGCAAAACGGGTTTAGATATTTTCAGCTGACCTTGAATGTGACCTCAGTGGAATAAACAAGAGACTTTTGGTTAG
>JAHZJL010000140.1 GCA_022600935.1 Gammaproteobacteria bacterium | reverse complement strand
CGCTACTTGTTGTTGAGCCTTATGAAGTAAGTTCTGCAAACCGTATGCTGCGTGTTCTGATTTCTGTAAACTAAATCTGCTGTTGTTTTGGAGCAAAAAAAAGCGTAACCACTTTCATGGTTACGCTAAATTCACATGATCCTGCCTGTTATCTGCTAGATATCAACAGCAATGTTGGCAAAATACGTGCGCTGCGGATAAGGGTGGAAGTCGTAATATGACTCGTTGAGTATGTTGTCGATACCAACCGAGAACCGGGTTGTGATGCCATGTCCAACATCCAGGCTGTACATGGTTTTGAAATTAACCAGTACATACGCGCTGGAAGTCCCGAACACGCCCTGGTTGACATCATCGTTGTTCTCGTTGCTGAACTGATCATTGCGATATTGCACGCTGAGGATGTTATCCCATTCTTCAGTCGTGTGATACGTAGCTGTGGCATTGGCTCGCCATCTGGGAATTCGAGGCCATTCATTGCCGACCAGATCAGGATTGTTTGAGTCCTTCTTGATTTCCTTATTCAACCAGGTGCCATTCATGGACAAGCCGATTGGCAGGTCGAAAATGTAATCCTGTTCATAAACCAGCTCGATACCGATTGTTTCAGTTTCGTCGATGCTGCGAGTCCGGTTGCTTGTTCCGCCATTGGTCAAGCGGGTTTGGGTGCGCAGAATTTCATTATCAATATTGTTGTAGAACACTGATGCTCTAACGTAACCGCCAGGTAACTCGTATTGCGCCATTAAATCATGAAAAAAGCCGTTTTCCGGTCCCAGATTCGGGTCAGAGATATTGACTGAATTGGTATTGGTCGAGCTTTCAAACAGTTCCTCGGCAACCGGGAAACGATATGCTTTAGTGAAGGAGTATCGGAAATTAAGCTTTTCAGTTGGAGTGAACGATAACGACGCTTTCGGAGAGACTCGTGATGCGTCCCGATCCGGTAAGTCGTTATTGTTAATATGGCCGCGCTCAGATTGCCAGTGGTCATAACGTGCGCCGGCCATAATATTGATCTGGTCGGTAATATCCCAGTCAGCTTGCATGAAAACGCTATTGGTTTGCGTGGAACCACCGTTAAAATTTCGTGTTCTGGCACTGTCGCGAGTCCCGGCAACGACATCGTCCGAGTTATACTGGCGCAATTTCAAATAGGAATGGTTGAACTGATAGCCAACCATCATCCCTAAATCGTCGCGATCGAATAATTTGTCTGTTGCCAGTTTGGCGCTGTAATCAACCCACCAGACTTTGGTATCGGTAATGCGTCCGGACGGATCGGTTGCAAATTGTGGGTCTTTGGTGCTGAACCGGGATTCACGGTTTTGATCCTTGAATGCATCAAAATAACTGGCAGTGGTGTCAATGCTCCAGTTTTCCGAGATTTTTCCTGACAGATTCAAGCCATAAATTAAGGTTTGACGTTCATCTTCGTTGCCGGTTAGCACACCTCGACCAAATGAGGATGGATTGGCTTCAAACTCGACACCGTTTTGTGAGACAAGGCCATTCCATACCGCATTACCATTGGCATCTTTAAGATAGGTTCTGGCCTGGCTGCCGCGATGAATACGTTCGTACGCCATGGTAAACAAGCCGCGCAAATCTTCGGTAAAATCGTATCCAAGTTTAATCTGATACAAATCAAATTCGTTGGTGTTTACGCCGTAATCACCGGAAATGACGCTGGGGTTTCCGGATAATGCCTCAGGAAAGCGCGCGCCTCTGACTGCTGTTGTCGGGTCACCTGCGGTTCCTGTTGGTCTTGGGCTTTCAGTGACAGGAAAATTCTGAGGCTGGCCATGATTCTCAAGATGGTTGTAAAAAGCGAACACAGTAAATTTGTCAAAGCGGTTGCCTGCTGAAACAAATTCCTTGTGGCCGGTTAATGCCTCATTTTTTCCGAAGCGTTTGGCGTCCTGAATAATGCCGGTGACATCGAAATGCATCTCGAATTCTTCCGGTAACTTGGTTTTCAGATCGAATGTACCGCCGAATGCACCACGATGCTCGGCTGAGTAGGGGCCATAGAACACAGTTGCCGAATGGATGGCGTTAGGAGCAATCAATGACCATTTTGGCGCGCCATTCCACTTGGTTTGAACCGGATTGTGGAGAGGGATGCCATCGACAAACATGTTGAAGTGGTTGGTCTGGAAGTTGGTGGACCCGCGAATTGCGGTGACGCCATTGGTGTCGCCATAGAAACGGCGGCGCACCTGTACACTGGGTGCCAGTTTGATGGCATCAGATGCTGTAATTAAATTGGTTTTGTTGATAGCTTCCTCACTGACCTGGAAGCTTGGTGTTGCAATTGTTGTATTGGGAAAAAGTTTATGTGCTGTCGTAATGACCATGGTTTCGCCTGTGTAAGCGGCAACCTGTTGATCACTGACTTGTTTGTAATAGGATTCGTTGTTGTCCCCTTGGTTCTCAGCAGCCATAGTCGCTGAACTTAAAAACACGATGCTGGTTATAAAGCCAAGCATTGTGTTTAACAGTGTTGTTTTCATTGTTTCACCTTGCCAATGTGTTAATCATTTTTCATCCCCATAGCTGTTGTTATGCAGTGTTGTTGTAAAAAATCAACAGCTAGTTTCCCTTGTATAGTAAGGAATGGCGGGGCATGTTTGTATTTTTGTTGTATGGAAAGAACAGTTGTTTCAATCCGAGGATTAACAAGCAATAAAGATGCCAATAGTTTATAAGAGATTCTGGATGCTCAGGGTGCTTTGATAAGGTTACGATCTTGAAATTGAAGTGTTCAATTCGAGTGGAGATTGTTTAAGATGCTGATATATAGTGTAAATAACTTATTGGGTTTGTTTATTGTTGTTTCTATTGCAACGCTGTGAATTCTTTACAATGCAGTACTGGCAGTGGATTCTTCGGCCAGCTTTAGAATCCAAAAAGCTAAAACTGTGTGATATGACACAGTTAACTGTGTCATATCACACAGTTTTGAATAATTAGAAGAAATAGTATTGTGATATCAGTAAGATATATTTCGGTCTCTATCCGGGTGTTTTGGTTTAAAGTTGGATTTAAATAAAAAAGTGTGTGATATGACGCGGCTTTATCACGAGCAGGCGAGTGTTGCAGTTGATTCAGAATTCACAACAGCAAAGCTGTTTCTAAATAACCCGGTATTGAGCAAACAATGAAAATTTGCTGTCTGGTTTTACATGAATGACATTGTTACCTGCATTTGCCGTCTCGATACAGACAAATCGCATGTAATCTGAATGACCCAGGTCTTTCATGGACTCGGATTTGTGCTTCCAGGGATTCCAGACCACTGCTGTGCGGCAGTTGTTTGATTGAATGTCAGTGCTTCGAGACAAAGAAGGATCGAGCAATGTCAATCGAGGCTCGGATTCGGTATTGAAAACGCGGTCTGTTTCTTCCGATATTGATACACATCCTTGTTGTTGTTTGAGTTGTCCATCGTCAGTTTTATCGATGTAAGACAGATTTTCAAGCCCCTTGATTTGAACAGATCGACTGTCCCCAACCAGAAAATAGCTATGTAATGCCTGGGTCAGCTTGAATTCGGAATTGCCGGTATTGTATGTGATCAACTGTAACGACAGGGTTTGGTTAATGGTGATTACCAGCGACAGATCAAAACGGTGGTTCCAGATTTTCCGGGTTTCAGCGTCGTCCTGTATACCAAGAGTGATGTCGATTGATCCATCATCAGCCAGTGCTGTTTTGCGCAATTGCCAGGGGCGAGTCCGAACCAGGCCGTGTGCAGGTCCAGTGCTGTCGGGTGCAGCACCAAACCACGGCCAGCACACCGGAATACCTCCCCTGATGGCCTTTCCGGTTTGATACAATGCCTGGTTGCTGACAAACAGCAATTGTTCGTTCTGATCAACTGGTTTGAATTCAAGTACATGGCCTCCATACAGCGAAACAACTGCGGTGGCCAGAGAGCTGTGTACTTCAATGAAAGCGAATTGAGGGTTTTTCTGAGTGATTTTCAGATGTCCGGCAATGCCGAACTGATTATTCAGGTGTTGAATTAAGCTATCCATGGTTGTCTGGATTTTTCCGATACAGGACGGCGATTTGGCCGATAACTTGAATAATGTCCGATTGGGTTTTGGATTGGATGCTGTTGATGATCTGCTTGCGGTCATCCCTGTCTCCACTGCGTACCTTGACCTTGATCAGCTCATGGTGGTTGAGAGCAATCTCAATTTCTTCCAGTACCGCATCTGTGAGGCCGGCCTGGCCGGTGGTTACCACAGGCTTAAGGTGGTGAGCACGAGACTTGAGTTGAGTTATCTGATTTTTATTCAACATGAACAATTGTTCTCCTGGTTATTGTCACAAGGTGTGTTATTAACTCACTATTGTACTGATGCTGCGGAATTAACTATTAAGAAGCTGTCTGGTTAACAAAGATATCCGCTGCAAAGCCCTTGAAATCGGTGTATTGTTTCGCTGCTTCTCGTTAAACAGCACAACTGTTCGGCTCGAAGCATCAAAAAAATCCACTTGATTCAAGAGCTTTTCGCTTGGGCATTTTATACCAGGCAGCATTTAAGAACCTGTTCCAGGTCTCACCACAATGGTGTATTGCGGTGTTAAAAGTGGACTCAAAATGCTCACATCTCCAGAATGCTGTGCTTTTTCGCCCACTGTTGCCTGGCACTCCATCCATTGATCAAGATCTTGAACGGGTTCTAAGACCGCAATGCAATGATTACTGCATCATCTTCCGTATCGAATTTTTGGCGTCTTGAGTGTTGAATCGGTTATTATAACGAGTTAACTTTCGTTTAGGTAAAGCTCGGATTATCAAGTTATAGGTGTTTTATGTCTCTGGATAGTGATCAGGTTCTTAAAATTGCTCATCTTGCCCGGTTGTCGATCAGTGAATCGGAAACTGGACAGTATGCCAGTGATTTGTCCAATATTCTCGATCTTGTTGAAACAATGAATACAGCACAAGTTGACGCTATTACGCCAATGGCGCATCCGTTAAACATGAATCAACGCTTGCGCCTTGATAAAGTGACTGAAAACGACCAGCGTGATCAGTTGATGGATAATGCTCCGGCGTCTGCTGATGAATTGTTTATGGTTCCCAAAGTGATCGAATAACAGTATACAACGACAATCACTGCATTCAGCAACTGCTCAAAAACGGTTTGCTCAACAATCAATCCTCAATCCCCATGGTTTAACTCAATCAATGGTAAACAAATCAATTTTCGAACTTGCTCAGGGGCTTCAGTCAGGCGAATTTACCAGCGTCGAGCTGACTCGTAATTTTCTTGAACGGATCAAACAGTATGACTCGACTTACAACAGCTATATTACAGTCACAGAAGAACAGGCGCTTCTCGACGCAGAAAATGCCGATCAACGGATTCAATCTGGCGATAAGGGATTGCTGCAAGGCATTCCGATTGCGCACAAGGATATATTCTGCACAAATGGCATTCGCACCAGTTGCGGATCGAAAATGCTGGATCAATTTGTTGCACCTTACGACGCAACAGCTGTGGAAAAACTCAAGCAGTCTGGCGTGGTCGTTTTAGGTAAAACCAATTTGGATGAGTTCGCGATGGGTTCATCCAACGAATCAAGCTGGTACGGACCTGTCAAAAATCCCTGGAATACTGACTGTGTCCCGGGAGGCTCCTCGGGCGGATCAGCAGCTGCTGTCGCTGCTGGATTATGTGCAGCGGCGACAGGTACGGATACCGGTGGTTCAATCCGCCAACCAGCGGCGTTGTGCGGATTGACCGGGTTAAAACCAACGTATGGAAGGGTGTCTCGCTGGGGGATGATTGCGTATGCATCAAGTCTGGATCAGGGTGGGCCTATCGCCAAAAGTGCCAAAGATGCAGCAATTCTGTTGCAGGCAATGGCTGGTTTTGATGAGCGCGATTCAACCAGTGCCGAACACCCTGTGCCGGATTACATGGCGTCTCTTGATGATGATTTGAATGGCGTCAAAATTGGTATACCGAAAGAGTATTTTGGCGATGGTCTTAACGATGAAGTGGCGACTGCAATCGATCAGGCAGTTGCCGTGTATCGCAAGCTGGGAGCAGACGTTGTTGAAATCAGCCTTCCCAATACACATCTCGCAGTCCCAACGTATTATGTTCTAGCGCCAGCCGAAGCATCATCCAACCTCTCGCGCTATGATGGCGTGCGCTATGGGTATCGCTGCGAGAATCCGGTTGATCTGGAAGATTTGTACAAGCGTTCGCGTGGCGAAGGATTTGGCGATGAGGTCAAACGCCGCATCATGATTGGAACCTATGTGTTATCAGCCGGTTATTATGATGCTTACTATCTGAAAGCACAGCGAATTCGGCACCTGATTGCGGATGATTTTCACAATGCATTCGAGCAAGTCGATGTCATTGCTGGCCCGGTAAATCCTACCACGGCATTCAAGCTTGGTGAGAAAACTGACGATCCGGTGCAAATGTATCTTGGCGATATTTACACCTTACCGATTAATCTGGCCGGTATCCCGGCAATTGCGCATCCAGCCGGATTTGATTCAAACGGTTTGCCAATTGGGATGCAGCTCATAGGCAAGTACTGGAGTGAACCCAAATTATTGAATATGACCCACCGTTTTCAGCAGGAGACTGACTGGCATCAACAATTACCAACTGTTGAATAATCCGAAGTGATGCTGGGTTAATCTGCTTTAAAACAGACGGATCACAATGAATCAAAAAATCTGCCTGATTTATACCGGTGGGACCATCGGTATGGTCAGGGATTCCAGTGGTGTGCTTCACCCCCCTGAAGCCCCCGACTCATTCAGAAATACCGCTGATGATTTCGGGTTAATGGATTACGATTTTGTGCCGTTGTTGAACAAGGACAGTACAAACATGCTTCCGGCAGACTGGACACAAATAGCCAAGGCTATCTATTCACGTCTGGACTATGGTTATGCTGGATTTGTCGTCGTACATGGTACCGATACCATGCATTATACAGCGGCTGCTCTGGCATTCGCCTTTGGTGGCCAGCTCAACCTGCCAGTTGTGCTGACCGGCTCTCAGGCTCCAACTGATATTGCACATGGTGATGCGCGCACAAATTTATTGCGGGCAGGATTGGTTGCCCGTTCAGCGCTGGCTGAAGTCGTGGTGAGTTTTAACCATACGATTTATCGGGGGTGTCGTGTTTACAAAACAGATGAGCGCAGTTTTCAAGCATTTCAAGCCCCAGATGATGGGCTTTTAGGCACCATCAGTGAGCACATCAGTTTGCAAAGCCATGCTAAACGCAGAGGGCATGTGGATTCAACAGAGACGCTTCAATTCCGGCCAGAATTCAGTGAAGGAGTGCTTCAGATCGGTGTTGTACCGGGGCTGACACCAGATTGTCTGCTTCCATTGATTTCATCAGATTCAGTCAAGGCTTTGATCATTCAATCGTTTGGCGCAGGTAATCTGCCGAATACTGGAGAATACAATTGGAGCCAGTTTATTCTGGCAGCGAGCCAACACGCCAAACCCGTTGTGATTGGCAGTGCTTTTCCGGCTAATTCTACTCTGGATTCAAACTATGCAACCAGTCATGCGCTTCAAGAGTCCGGGGCAATTCCGGTTGCCAACATGACACACGCTTCGACAATGGTCAAACTCAGCTGGATTTTGGCTCAAATTGAGCAAAAAATTGCAGCAGGTGAATTATCGAAAAAAGATTCGATTGGCGAAATACAGGCAATGTTGTTGGCAAATTATGTTGGCGAGATGGATTAAGCCAGGCATTATCTTTCATTGAGGTCAATCCCGGGTGTTGTGAGAAAGACATTTTGATCAGGTTTGGTTGACGGCATGGGTTAATGGCGTTGCCAGCGAAATATTATGTTCAATCGATGTTTCCAGAAAAATTTCATTCAATTCAGCGCGAATTCTTGGTAATTGTTCAATATCCTTGGTGTGATAAAACACCCACCATTCGACTGCATGGTCGCCGGTATCACCAATCACGATTTGTACTGGATATTGAGTTTCCAGTCCGCTGATCTGTTGTTCTACTGCCTGGTTCCAGGCTTGTTCCAGCATGGTTTTGACATCGGACGGGCGTTCGTCATATCCAATTTTAAAACTGAGTTTTTCACGCAAGCCTTTGGCAGAGGCGAATTTGGACAGATTGTGGATGATCTGATCGCGTAACTGGCTGTTACGAACCATGATGCGATGGTTGTTGATCAAATTGAGAATCTCCGTGTGAAAAACCTTGGTTTTGAACACCATGCCATAGACACGTTCTTGTCCTTGAAGTAATAACACATCACCTTCTTCAACCATGTCACTGTTAAGAATAATGATGCCACTGAAGATATCCGGTGCCCAACTGCCTTGAGTTAGTGCCAGTAATACCCCGATAAAACCGATGACTCCACCCGCTTCAAGCAAGGTGTTGAACCCCAGAATTCTGACAATGGTAATCAGGCTGATGATAAAAATAAGAATCTGAACGAACAATGTCAGCAAGCGGGTATGGTAGGTTTCAATCTGGCGAACCTGGTCTTTAATCTCCCGTTGTTTACCATAACGTTTGAGTATCCAGTAACTGGCCAGATGTACACTGAGTACAGCCAGATAAATGACAACAGGAATCGTTAACAGTTTGAGCGCCAGTGAATGATTGTCACGCCCTGCATAAAACTGGTAATAACCGAATGCTACCAGGATAATCAGATTGAGTACCCGGAATACAGTCAATCGCTGGTTGAAGCGGCCGTCATACTGACTTTCCTGGTACACCATGCCGACCAATGGTTTGGAAAATATAATCAGCAGGATGTTGAGAGTGATGACAATGCCGGTGGTGAGATCAATTTGTTCAATCAGTTCAGGCATTGCGGAAAACAAATCATTGACTGACATGCTGGTTAATGATTCCATTGGTTTGGATTGATCAGGTTGAATATCAAGGTGTTGTAAATCAGATAACACTGACTCAATGTATCAGATTTTTTTAAGAAATGTTCCAGCGTTTTCACCTGGTGAACTCTGTCAGAAGCGATTGTTTCTGTTTTAAAAGGACTAAGGACAGCATTGATGTACGATAAAGATGTGTTAAGACAATACTGGTCCAAAGGTGTCGAGCCTTTGTTTGGCGTGTGTACAAGGTTTGGAATAAAACCCATACAGATAACTTTGATGGGTTGCGTGTTTATTGCATTTGCCTGTTTTCAGTTAATCATTGGCAACCATTGGGTAGCAGTTTTCGGGTTTTTTATGGCCGGGTTTTGCGATTCAACCGATGGTGCGTACGCACGTGCAACCAATCAGGTGACAGTGTCAGGTGGATTTATTGACTCTGTGGTCGATCGCTATAACGAATTCATTATCGTCGGCACAGTGTTGTATCTCTACCGGGATCAGCCGGTCTTGTATTACTGGAGTTTTGTCGTGTTTCTGGGAATCAGTCTCATGTCATATACGCGTGCTTTATATGGCAAATATGGTTTTCAATGTCCTGGAAACCCGTTTGAATACCTTGAACGCGGGTTGTTATTACTGGTGTTTATTGTGTTTGAACGCACTGATCTGTGGCTGATCACCATAGCAATTGGTACTCATGTGTTTGTGATGCTGAGAATTGTGCGTTTTTTCCGGTTGTCGGCTGAGAATGCATGATTGAGGGATAATCACGGGACTTGGCTATATGCTAGAGTATTGCCCAGATGATGTGACAGCCTGTAACCATGTTTAATCAGGATTTTCTCAAAACCAGCCCTGTCTTCCTTACTGATATATTCATGCTCATATAGTAATATCGATGGACGTAGAGCAGCAAAATCAATCTGTTGCAGGATCAGAAGATCATGGCCCTCGGTATCGATTAACAAGACATCGATGTGTGTGATGGCATGTTTGTCGAGTAATTGCTGGAATGTCATACACTGGACTTGCTCGGTGACGACATAGTCTTCCAGGTTGGGAATAGCCCATCTGTGGCTTAACAACACATCGCGGTCAAATGTCCCCAGACCGTTGCACCATTCAGGAAGAAATTCCAGGTCATCGCGCACCCGAAAAAAATTTCGTATGACGTTCTGGTCGGAAATTGCTACGTTTTCAAAGATCAGGTTATTGTGACTGGCATAGTTTCCCCTCAGTTTGTTGAAATAATTCGGGACCGGTTCAACCAATATGCCTTGCCAGTGAAAGTGTTTGACAAATCTGTGAATCGGGTCGTAAATGACTCCGTCATTCGCTCCAATCTGTATAAAAAACAGTTGCTTGTTGGTTGAGGATGCGTTTTGCAAGACTGAATCGAGTGTTCTCCATTTGGGAATCTGGCACAGTTTGTCAAACACTTTGACCAGCCACAGTCTGAGCCTGTAAGGAAGCGATAATTGTTGTTGCATGGTTTTGCTATATTGTCAGTTGTTATTCAGGGCAAACACACTATCAGCTTACATTAAGCATTGAAATGCCTAGCTGATTTTTCTATCCTAGAATACAATCGTTCAAATTAGTGTTGTCGCCTGATTGACAGGTGATGACAAGAAGGTCAGGTTTTTCAATCAGGATATTGATCCTGACAACCTGATTTTAGGGCTGTCAGTGCTGCCAACTTGAATAATCAAGCGAAAACCAGCTTGACATGTTAAGGAGAACAGGTATGGAAAGTCAATTAGGCAAGAAGCTGATGGTACAGATCGGAGCATTGATCAGTATCGTCATTGTCAGTGCTGCTTTCTGGGTTATCTACAATACCTTACATACCATCAGCCTGCATGATCTGCGCAATCATCTGACCTCGTTCCCGATAGAATACCTGATCCTGGCGTTGCTGATCACTTTCAGCAGCTATCTGACGATTACCGGCTATGACATTGTTGCCTTGCATCATATTCGCCGCAAGGTGAAATACAGTAGCTCCGCAACTGCATCTTTTCTGGCTTCTGTATTCGGTAACAATATCGGTTTCGCAATGCTCACCGGTACTTCCATTCGCTATCGCATCTACTCGTTGATCGGATTATCGACTGTGGAGGTGGCAGCAGTCAGTTCAATGTGTGCGCTGACTACAATCTTCGGGATGAGCGTGATTTTTGCGTTATCGATGGTCATGCATGGCGCTGATTCCATTTCCAAATCCGATTTGCCGTTTTCACCGATATTAATGCGCGCAATGGGTTGGATAATTTTAGCCAGTGTTACCGGTTATATTCTGTATTCCAGAAACAAGCCTTTGACAATTACCCTGGGTAACTGGTCAATTCGACTGCCTGCTTCGCTGACAATTCTCAAACAAATTACCCTGGGCACGACAAATCTGTGTCTGGTAGCGTTACTGATTTATGTTTTGCTGCCTTCCGGGATTGACCTCAGTTACCTGGGGTTTTTGGGGGTATTTGCCATTGCTTTGATAGCTGGTAGCGCGAGCAATGTGCCTGGTGGCATTGGAGTTTTCGAATCTGTCATTCTGCTGGGGCTGCCGCAAATTTCGCCAGCGGCGCTGCTGGCATCCATTCTGATGTTCAGAATGATTTACTATCTGACTCCATTGATCATTGCATCCATTGTGTTTACCTGGCATGAAGCCATGCTGAAAAGGGAGAGCCTGGAAGGAATACAGGATACAACTTTCGATGTGTTGCATGAATTCGGTCCGCAAATTCTGTCCATGCTGGTTCTGCTTGCCGGCATTATCCTTTTATTGTCAGGTTCGATTCCAATTGGATTTGATAGGAAACTGCTGGTCTTGCATATTCCCTTATCTGTTGTTGAGTTGTCGCACTTGATGGGAGCGGCAGCGGGGCTGGGGTTGTTTCTTGCGGCACGAGGAATTTCAAAACGTTTGTATTCGGCATTCTGGTTGGCAGTGGTGCTGCTGGTTACTGGTATTGTGACATCATTGCTCAAAGGACTGGGTTTCAAGGAAGCGATCAGTTTGAGCCTTGTTTTGATTTTGCTCTGGCTTGCCAGAGTGCAGTTTTATCGTAAAGCCACACTGCATCAGGAAGGATTTCCTGTGGAATGGGTCAGCCTGCTTTCTGTAACCCTGGTGACAACAGTGTGGTTGGGATTGTTTTCATTCAAGGAAATTCCGTATACCACTGAATTATGGACTTTGGTCGGGTTCGATCATGATTACTCGCGGTTTTTAAGATCTATCGCGCTGGTTTTGGTTATCGCCTCAGTGTTTACCCTGGTTTATTTACTCCGGCCAGATCCATTGCCTCAAAGACCGGAATCCGAGGTATTGGAGACAATTCGCAAGATACTTGCCAATGCCAGAGAAATTCGCTCAAATCTGGTTTTGCTGGGTGATAAACGGATATTTTTCAGCCCCACAGAGCACAGTTTTCTGATGTATCAGATTTATGGCAAATCATGGGTTGTACTTGGCAGTCCGATTGGTGACGAAAAGGAATTTGCGGAACTGGTCTGGCAATTTCGAGGTTTGTGTGACCGTTATGGTGGATGGCCTGTGTTTTTCCTGGTTGATGACGCGCACCTGACGTTATACGAAGATTTCGATTTATTGTTTGAGCAACTTGGCGAGGATGTGATGATCCCTCTCAAGGATTATGCATTCAATGAATCATTGAGTCCTGAATTGCAAGGTATTCATCGGGTCTTAACCGATGCCGGAGCAGTTTTTGAGGTGGTTTCTGGAGATGCGCTGGAACCGCTCATCCCGGAATTAAAAGCGGTGTCAGACAGCTGGCTGGAGCAAAACGCAATCGTCGAATATGGCTATTCTGACGGATTCTTTGATCCATTCTATATCAGAAATTTTTCCTGTGCTGTGGTTAGAATCAATCGTCAGCTGATGGCCTTTGCAGTGATTCTGGATACTGCTGATCAGAAAGAATCCGGTTTGGATTTAAGACGCTTTCATCAACATGCACCGGATCACATCATGGACTTCTTGCAGATCGAGTTGATTGGTTTTCTGCAGCATCAAGGTGTAGCAAATTTTAATATGGGTTTGGTACCTGCTGCAGACCATGAATATCATCCTTTAAAACCGGTGTTGAGCCGGACTGGTGCTTTTTTATACCATTCAAACCATGCCGCTCTTGGAATTGGAATTGATGAGCTCCGACAATGGCTGGATCAGTACAGCCCGGTGTATTCTCCGAAATATCTGGTATCTCCCGGAGGCCGTAAAACTTACCGTATTTTGCGCGACCTGAGGCGTCTTGATTTACCGAAATCAACTCAATTGCGTTCCGATACCGTGTGAGAGGATGTGATTCAGGTAAAAATTTAACGAGTAGTGCGCAAAACATCTGTAAAATAGAAACAGGATTCATTGAAAGCCATTGATTCTCTCTCGATGCTTGTTTTCAAGTCTATCTGGTGTCAGCGTAGAGAGTGTAATGCAAACAATAATAAACATGCAGATTATGTAAAAGCTGTAGTTGAGCGCTTCCATCCCGGTAGGGATGGTATAGCAGGTGAGAGGTTGAATGACATGATATTCGCTGCAATGCAAATTGTGGTCATGACTAACCCAGTGTCAATCGATCAGCTGAATCATTTGCATGGACTGATTTCATGTCACAGTAATGTAGAACAACGATGAATAAAATAAAAATAGCGATTGTAGGTGTTGGCAATTGCGCCAGTTCACTGGTGCAGGGGATTCACTATTATTCAAAAGCCAATCCTGACGACGTCACCGGTTTAATGCATTGGAAATTGGGAGGATATAAACCCTCTGATATAGAAGTTGTTGCTGCATTCGATATCGATAAGCGTAAAGTCGGTAAGGATGTCGCTGAAGCAGTATTCAGTCTGCCTAACTGCACCACAGTGTTTTGTGCTGATCTGCCTGATACAGGAACTGTGGTTGAAATGGGTGCTTTACTTGATGGATATTCCGAGCATATGTCGAATTATCCCGATGGCTCCACTTTCCTGCCGGCTGAATTACCCCAACCCAGCGAGCAGCAAGTGGTTAAAAAACTCAAGGAATCAGGTGCGGAAATGCTGGTCAATTACCTGCCTGTCGGTTCTGAGCAGGCAACCCGGTTCTATGCAGAATGTGCATTGCAGGCCGGAGTAGCGTTTATCAACAATATCCCGGTTTTTATCGCCAGCGACCCGATCTGGGCGAAACGCTTTGAAGAAGCAAATTTACCGTTGATCGGCGATGATATCAAAGCCCAGCTGGGAGCAACCATCACTCATCGGTTGCTGACTGACTTGTTCAATAAGCGAGGTGTCAAGCTTGACCGCACGTATCAGCTCAATACCGGTGGAAATACCGATTTTCTGAATATGTTGAACAAGGACAGACTGGATTCCAAGAAAACATCCAAGACCGAAGCTGTTCAGTCAGTCGCCGGAGACCGGCTCGATGCCGAGAATATACATATCGGGCCAAGCGATTATGTGCCCTGGCAGAAAGACAACAAGTTATGTTTTCTGCGTATGGAGGGGCGTTTGTTCGGCGATGTTCCGCTGAATCTGGAATTAAGACTGTCAGTTGAAGATTCACCAAATTCAGCCGGAGTCGCGATTGATTCCATTCGTTGTGTGAAAATTGCCCTCGAACGCGGGATTGGCGGTATTCTCGATGGGCCATCTGCGTATTTCTGTAAGCATCCGCCAAAGCAGTATACAGACGATGAAGCCTACCATATGACTGAGACTTTTATTAACAGTAAAAGCCCCACGCTTAAAGAAGTTAAGTCAGTTCAGGGTTATTGATTATAGTCATCTCTTAATACATCCAGTGCAGGGTAATAAACTGTCATTGAGGTGATTTCCAAGAATCCTGGATCGTTATGTTGAAAGTTCCCGTTTTTTATTACCATTCAATTGGTAATGTCGGTCCAGAAACTCTGTCTGTCGAGTTGTTTCGACAACACCTGGAGTTATTGAAATCCCATGGATTTACAACGTTGACGTGCTCCGAGCTGTTATCCTTGCCAACAACAGACAGTGGAAAATATGCACTGTTAACATTTGATGACGGATTGCTGGATAACTATGACAAAGCACTTCCGTTGTTACTGGAGTACGGATTTAAGGCCACCTTTTTTGTGATACCGGGTTTTGATAATATTACCCGCTGGGTCAATGCATCAAACAGACAATGGAGTGATGAAAAAAGACCTGGGTTTACGATTCCGTTTCCCAGTATGCAGGCAAATCATCGCAAGGAGATGACGAAGCTGGGCATGGAAATTGGTTGTCATACCATGAATCACCCCAAGCTCAACAAAATCAATGTCGGGCAACTCAACACTGAAATCATAGATTCCAAAACATTACTGGAAGATCAGCTGGGTAATGAAGTGAGCAGCTTTTGTTATCCTAAGGGACGTTATAATCCGGTTGTTCTTGAGTATGTAAAAAAAGCAGGTTACCGTTCCGCGTTTACTACCATGCCTGGTTATTACTCAACATCGACATTTAGCTATGAATGTGGACGTTTTCTGGTTGAATCGCCAGGACTGTTCAGTCGGGTTCTGGCGGGCTCTCTGACGACGAACAGATGGATTGAATGGGCGTGCCATTTGATGCAACCAGGTTTAAAGCTAAAAAATGTCTACATGTAACTCTTGTGTTTCATCTGTTCCCCTGAAAATTTTTAGCTTTTAACGGTAATTATTATTATCAATACTGCCTGTATCCTAAAAACTGCTTAGCGTATGTGGTTGAGTAGTGCAATGGACTTTAATAATAACTTTTCAGTCTAAATCTGATATCCAGACTATCCGAATACAATTAACGATAACAAATGGATGAACAGGGTTTAGGCGGGTCATTTTCCTTGTATTGAATTTGAGCACACTGAAAAATTTGCATTAATTCACTATCTGGTAATATAACCAGTCTAAACTTTTCGGTATAATGTTTTCAGGTAAGCAGTATCAGATTGAAAAGTAAGCAATATTACATTGAGTCTGATTAATCTGGAGCACAGCAAAGTTCAGATAAATTTTTGAGTCATTGGTCGCTTACTGCAAACATTGGACTGTTCTTGAACAATCTGATAACGTAGTATTTACTTTTGGGCAACCAGAAATTTGAATTTTCCTGGCATTTTGGGGTCTGATTAAAGCTGACAGCTTCTTAATATCGAGACGCATTTTACCGGAATATCGTTCAAAGTGACCTGGGACTGATTACAAACGTAATCAGTCCCGATAACCAGGTGTTGGAATGGGTCAGAGTGTCATTTTGGCAGCAGCTCTAGTTCCAAAAACATGAGTCATTGAAATCTATACCTAGGTTGTACAACAATAACAAGCTATATATCGTCATTAATTAAAAAAATATTATCGAAAGCCCTGTCCATTAAATCTTTCGGAGCAGGAAGAAAACTGAAATAAAAGGTTGGGTCTGGGAGCGATAAGGTGTATTGATTGCTTATGCAATTACAGCTTATTGACTTGGTAGTGTTTTATTCAAATCTCTGCACATTTTAAGGAGGATTTAATGAGGAGAAAGCAGGTTAGGTTAGTTTTGATATTACTGGGGCTGTTTGGTTATTCCGGTATGTCAGGCGCATCGCTGATCAGTGCTACTACAGGAGGCGTGATTGGTGCGCAAGCAGATGTAGCACCTGGAAGCCTGGAAAGCGATACTATTATTTATGCGTTTGATGAAAATGTAGTAACATTGGAAAGAAATCGCAGTATGAGCAAAGTGCCTTCGGGCAGTAACAATATTGCTGCTGGTGAGACTGTGCAAAGTCATTTTTTCCATTTTGATCCGCAAAGTGATTCCTCGGTGACATCAAACACAGTCACCTTTACTTTCAGCAATGAAGTGCTGGGAGTGATCTGGACCAACAGTAAACTGGATAATACTGATCCAGGAAGCCGTTGGGAAGATATGGGTCTGAACGGAGTGACCTATGGTCCTGGTACTAACAGACGTGGTTTGACTGGTAGTGACCGAAATAACTTCCAGTTTATTTCGCCCAACCAGATCAGTGTACAACTAGCGGCTGGTGGAAATGATACATATGATCAGTTTCGAGTGATCACTGCAGTGCCATTACCGGCAGCAGCCTGGTTATTTGGTTCGGCAATTTTGGGTTTTATGGCAATACGTCGTAAACAGACATACAGTATTACTGTATAATACGTTAGTCACTGATCCATTAAAGCCTCTGGCGGATTTTCTGTCAGGGGCTTTTATTTTTTTTAAACACTATTCGTCATAATGAGTCCGCAGCTAAGTGAATTAACTGATATCGTCAGAGATGCCGGTCAAACTCTGTTGATTCCAGGTTTCGACAATATCAGTCATTCCAGAAAAGAGGATGGTGGCATTGTGACTAAAATTGATACTGAAACACAGGAGTATCTCAGTCATCGGCTCAAAAATCTGGTACCAGGAAGTCTGGTTCTGGGTGAAGAAATGACCGATGCGCAACACAATGCCTTGCTGGAACACTATCAATCTCAACCAGATTTGGGGTTATGGATCATTGATCCGTTGGATGGAACCCGTAATTATGCTGCCGGTATTCCGGTTTTTTGTGTTTCAGTGGCCTGGTACCACAATGGTCAAGTGGTTTTGGGTGTGGTTTATGACCCGATGAGAGATGAATGTTTTGCTGCTGAGTACAGTCGAGGTGCCTGGTTAAACGACACTCCGCTTCAACTTAATGATTCAACACAGCAATTAAAACATAGCATTGCGGTGATTGATACCAAGCGTTTAACACATCAGTTATCGACAAGTTTAATGCGCCAATCACCGTATGCTTCGATGCGAAGTTTTGGATCTGGTGCCCTGGAATGGTGTTGGCTGGCGGCGCAACGCTTCCAGCTCTATTTGCACGGTAGTCAGAAACTCTGGGATTACGCGGCAGGCGAACTGATTTTAAGAGAAGCCGGAGGACATTCCGTGAGCCTTGATACCCAGGCAGAGACAAATACCTTGCAATTGACAAGCTCTTTTTTGGCTGCATCGAATCAAAGTTTGTTTGAGTTATGGCAGAACTGGCTGGCTGCCAATCAATAAAACGTCTTGCCTGAACCAATATAATTTTTTTTTAACTGATTCGATTGTGACAGTGTATTCCACGAAAACCAGAACCCGGGTTAAAATATGTGGTTTTACCCGGCCTGGAGATGCCCTGGCGGCTGCAATGCTTGGTGTTGATGCCATTGGCCTGGTTTTTTTTCACAAGAGTATGCGTCATGTCAATATCGAGCAGGCCAGGGTAATTACTGACGCACTGCCACCATTTGTTACTGTCGTGGGGTTGTTCGTCAATTCAGACAGTTATACTGTCAATGAAATCCTGAACAATGTACCGATCGATGTGTTGCAATTCCACGGCGAGGAACACCAGGCATTTTGCTCTTCATTTGACAGACCGTACATCAAGGCCGTGCGAGTCAGGCAAGGCTCTGATATTATACAGGCCGCGCAAACCTACAAGAATGCCCAGGGGTTGTTACTGGATGCCTGGCACCCGGATGAGCATGGCGGCACCGGCCTGCAATTTGATTGGTCGATGTTGAAAAACGCTGGTATAACAAACAATGAGCCACCTTTTATCCTGGCTGGTGGTTTGTGTGCAGCAAATGTTTGTATGGCGCTTGAGACTGCCCGTGTTTATGCTGTTGATGTCAGCAGTGGGGTGGAAACTGACAAGGGAATTAAAGATTCCACAAAAATACAAGAATTTATCAACGAGGTTAACAGATTTGACATCACTCAATCAGTATAACTACCCGGATCAACACGGTCATTTTGGGCCATATGGCGGATTGTTCGTTGCCGAAACTCTGATGCAACCATTGGAGGAATTGAATCGTGCCTACCAGAAGTATCTGAGTGATGCTGAATTTCTCGCAGAACTGGATGCCGATCTACAGGCTTATGTCGGGAGGCCTTCGCCACTGTATCACGCCAGACACTGGAGTCAGTTGATCGGCGGAGCGCAGATTTACCTCAAGCGTGAAGACCTTAACCATACCGGCGCCCACAAGGTCAATAATACAGTTGGTCAGGCATTGCTGGCCAGCCGCATGGGGAAAACCCGAATCATCGCTGAAACCGGTGCCGGTCAGCATGGCGTTGCAACAGCAACAGTTGCTGCGCGGCTTGGGCTTGAATGTGTCGTCTATATGGGCGCAGTCGATGTCGAAAGGCAAAAGCAGAATGTCTATCGCATGAAACTGTTGGGTGCTTCAGTTGTCCCTGTTGAATCCGGCTCGAAAACTCTCAAGGATGCGCTTAATGAAGCCATGCGGGATTGGGTCACTAACGTTGATGATACATTTTACATTATTGGAACAGTCGCTGGTCCACATCCTTATCCGGCGCTGGTACGTGATTTTCAGGCGGTGATCGGTCGGGAAGCCCGTCAGCAGATTCAGGATTTAACTCAGCGTTTACCGGATGCTCTGGTTGCCTGTGTTGGTGGAGGGTCCAATGCAATCGGCTTGTTTTATCCGTTTATCGCAGATGATGATGTGGCCATGTATGGCGTTGAAGCGGCTGGAGAAGGAATAGAAACCGGGCGTCATTCAGCTCCATTATGTGCAGGTCGGCCAGGAGTATTGCACGGTAACAGGACCTACCTGATGGAAGATGACAATGGCCAGATTCAGGAAGCGCACTCAATTTCAGCCGGTCTTGATTATCCCGGAGTAGGGCCTGAGCACGCATGGTTAAAAGACCTGGGACGGGTCAATTATGTCAATGTTACAAACCAGGAGGCTTTGCAGGCATTTCACACGCTGACACGCAAAGAAGGCATCATTCCGGCACTTGAGTCAAGTCACGCACTGGCCTATGCTGCGAAACTGGCGGCTACCATGCGCCCGGACCAGTCAGTGCTGGTGAACCTGTCCGGACGCGGTGACAAGGATATGCATACAGTTGCCAAAGTTGACGGAATAAACTTATGAGCCGATTACACGACACGTTTCAACAACTTAAGGACAATCATAAAAAAGCGCTTATACCCTATATTACAGCAGGTGATCCGTCTCCCTTTATGACGGTGCCGCTGATGCATGAAATGGTCGCTGCCGGAAGTGATATCATCGAGTTAGGGGTGCCCTTTTCAGACCCGATGGCCGATGGACCGACAATTCAACGCGCCAGTGAACGAGCATTACAGCATGCAATTGGATTACGTGATGTACTGTCAATGGTCGAACAGTTTCGTGAGCAAAATTCTCAAACTCCAATTGTATTGATGGGTTATCTGAATCCCATCGAAGTGATGGGTTATGAAACATTTGCCAGACTGGCTGCCGAATCAGGGGTTGATGGTGTGTTAATTGTTGATATGCCACCGGAGGAAACCGGGGCCTTAACCGGATACCTGAAAGCGAATCAACTGGATATGATTTTTTTGCTGGCGCCAAACAGTACCAGTGAACGCATAGAAAAGGTCGTGTCTATTGCCAGTGGATACCTGTATTATGTGTCGTTGAAAGGTGTGACTGGCGCAGGACATCTGGATCTGGACAGCGTTGATCAAAAAATGCAACAGATCAGGAGCATGACTGATATGCCGGTTGGAGTTGGCTTTGGCGTTAAAAATTCGGAAACAGCTCAATCAATCGGGCGTTTGGCAGATGGTGTCGTGATTGGCAGTGCATTGATTGAGCGGATTGAATCCTGTCTCGATACACCTGAGTCAGCGATACCCGCTGTCTCGGAGTTGTTGAAATCGATACGCACGGGGTTGGATTCTATCTGATTCGCTGACCTTAATAATTTTTATAACACAGGTGAATAGTCATGAGCTGGTATGAAAAACTGGTTCCTTCCAAAATTCTGACTGAATCAACTCGCAAGAGTATCACTGTTCCGGAAGGTTTATGGAGCAAATGCAGTAACTGCCAGGCAATTTTGTATAAATCCGAGCTGGAAAGAAATTTCGATGTCTGTCCCAAATGCGACCATCATATGCGAATCAGTGGACGCAGACGACTCGATGTGTTTCTGGACCCCGCGCAACGCGATGAAATCGGTGCAGATTTAAGATCTGCCGATCCCTTGAAATTCAAGGATTCCAAAAAATACAGAGACCGGTTGAGCCAGGCACAGAAACAGTCCGGCGAGAAAGACGCACTGATTGTCGTCAAAGGTAAATTACTGGGTCGTGATCTGGTTGCAGCGGCATTTAATTTTGATTTTATGGGTGGTTCCATGGGCTCTGTGGTCGGCGAGCGTTTTATCCGTGGCGTCAATATTTGCATAGAAAAAGCCATCCCGTTTGTTTGCTTCAGTGCCAGTGGTGGTGCCAGAATGCAGGAATCCCTGTTTTCGCTCATGCAAATGGCTAAAACCAGTGCTGCACTGAAACGCTTGCAGGAGGCTAAACAACCGTTTATTTCGGTGTTAACTGATCCAACCATGGGTGGTGTTTCGGCCAGTCTTGCCATGTTGGGTGATATCAATATTGCCGAGCCTCGCGCCTTGATTGGTTTTGCCGGTCCGCGAGTGATCGAGCAGACTGTACATGAAAAGCTACCTGAAGGCTTTCAGCGCAGCGAATTTCTGGTTGAACATGGAGCGTTGGATATGATTGTCGATCGCAGGCAAATGCGCACCAAAATCGCTTCCTTACTGGCCATGATGAAAGCTCTCGATGAGCCGGATGAAGATAATGTGCCAATACAGAATGAATCTGATGCAAACGAATCACCTGAGAATCAATGAAGCATTGCACCGAGGCATCTGAGACCATTCTCCACTTGTTTCTGTTTCAATGATTATCTGCGTTTATCTGCCATTCTAATCGTATTCGGAGAATTCCGATTAATTCTGCCTTGATTAACAGTGTTGACTCCTGTCCTGTTGACAATTTCTTAACTGATCTGTGGTTGTTCAAATCCTCGTTGGTGATCGCAATGGAATTGAACTAAATGCGTTTTGCATCGCTCAGTGAGTGGCTGACATGGCAGAAAAACTCCCATGTCAGAACCATAGATTTAAGTCTGGACAGAGTAAAGATTGTCCATGCCGGGATGCAAATCGGCTACAAGCCATTCACCATTACAGTATCCGGAACCAATGGCAAAGGGTCGACCGTTGCATTTCTGGAAAGCATCCTGAGTCAGGAAAACTATCGTATCGGAACCTATACCTCACCTCATATTGTTGATTACAACGAACGCATTAGAATTAGTGGCCAGCCTGTTGATGATGCGGTCATTTGTGAGGCATTTGAAAAAATCGATGCAATTCGCGGTGATATCTCACTGAGTTTCTTTGAGTTCGGCACATTGGCGGCGTTAGACATTTTTGCCAGTGAAGCGGTTGATATTCAATTGCTGGAAGTTGGCCTGGGCGGTCGTCTTGATGCTGTCAATGTTATCGACACAGATCTGGCAATTGTCAGCAGTATCGGCATCGATCATGTTCACTGGCTGGGTCAAAGCCGGGAACAAATCAGTCTGGAGAAAGCTGGCATTATGCGTCAAGGTATTCCAGCTGTTATCGGTGACCTTGATCCACCGCAAGTCATGCTTGATTGGGCATCTTCCAGGCAGGTCCCGGTCAGTATCGCCAACCGTGACTATCATGTTCAAACAAACCACGAAGAATGGTCCTGGCATGGTAACGAATATCAGTACCCCGGATTGCCCTTACCTGGAATCCCCGGCTCGCATCAGATTCAAAATGCAGCTGCAGTGATTCAGGCTCTTAGCCTGGTCAAGGATAATTTGAAGATATCCAGGCAAGCAATTACAGAGGGCATTCGGTCAGCCAGTTTGCCGGGGCGTTTTCAGTTGGTTGAATCAGACAGCGTAACGCAGCAACCGGCAGTGTTAATTGATGTCGCGCATAATGCGCAATCAGCACAATTACTGGCGCAGAATATCAGGCAACATTATCCGGACAGGACATTGTATGCATTATTCTCAGTTATGGCAGACAAAGACATTGCTGAAATTGTCATGCACATGAAAGATTGTGTTAAAAAATGGTATCCTGTACCCCTCCAGATGGAGCGGGCAGCAACTTCAGCACAAATCTATGAGGTGTTGTCTGGCCAGGGCGTTCATGATTGCAGCAAACAGCTACGGAATTTTGATGAAGCCTGGAGTGTAATGCTTGATGATATCCATGATGCAAGTTGTATGGTTTTGATTTTTGGTTCTTTTTTTCTTGTTTCTGAATATTTTCAGCGGTTTCCGAAACATTTACTGGCAGGGTTTTCGAGTGGAACAAAAGCTTAAGGAACGACTCATTGGTACTGCGGCGATAACAGTTCTGGCTGCAGTGTTTTTACCAATGTTGATTGACGAAGATGATCAGCGCTGGGAAACGCAGGATACTGTATCCAAAGTCCCGCCATTGCCGGACAAATACAAAAAAACACCAAAAATCGTCAGTGAGGCTGATTTTGACCAAAATCAGTTGTTTCCAGGTTCAAATCAGTCAGTTGATATTTCAGACAATAAACAACGATCTGCTGCTAAAACCGTGACACCGGGACAGGCGGAGAAATCAGATGTTCCAGTGATTGAAAAACCAGTATTGAGTACCAAGTCGGCAACCACCCGGACTCCAGACATGAAGAAGCAGTTGGACAGCTTGCTGCCTTCTACTGCAAAATCAACGGCGACATCTGGGTCTGTAAAACCCGTTCAACAGAAAAAGCAGACTGTAGTGGCAAAATCTGTTATTTCTAAGTCAAAGCCAAAACCAACGCCGCAGGTTCGTCAGACATCTGCAAACAAACAACAGACAACAGTGGTTAGCCGTCACAACCAATCCTCTGTGAAACCGGCTGTGTCATCCAAACCCGGACTGGCAAAACCGGATAATACCGGACTGTGGATAATCCAGGTCGGTGTTTTCAAGGACAAATCCAATGCCGGTACGCTGATGAAGAAGCTTAAGAAAAATGGTTTTGCGGCTTATCTGGAACCTGTGACAACTGAAGTCGGTAAATTGATCAGGGTTAGAGCAGGACGCGTTCCAAAAGAAAAGGCAGCCCGGCAAATGGTAACTACATTGAACAAGCGGTTTGGTTTGAAAGCCATTACATTTCCCGAAACAAAATGGAACAGTCTGCGCGCAGGTCGATAAAATTTAGGCAGACGGTTTCATGTCATTAGCGCATTGTTTCAAGCCACTGAGCCGTGGTTTAAGCATTGGTCTTCATCATTAAAACCATGATCTGGATAGACTATTCCTTTCTGTTTATTATTGTCGCATCAGCCCTGGTGGGCTTAATGCGTGGCCTGGTCAAAGAAGCGTTATCGCTGATCTCCTGGGTCTTTGCGATCTGGGTTGGTGTGCATTTCAGTCCCATGCTTGCACAACTGCTGCAAGATCAGATTGAGCAGAATACAGTCCGTCATATTGTCTCTTTTCTGGCATTGTTCATGGGGACACTGATGACTCTGAGCCTGGTCAGTTACATCATTCGTTCAGGATTAAAGAAAGTTGGCCTCGGATTTCTGGATCGGCTTGGTGGGCTGTTGTTTGGCGTATTGCGCGGGTGTGGGATTGTCATGTTACTGATTTATCTCATGGGATTGACACCGCTGAAACGCGAAACCTGGTGGCGCCACTCACAGTTGATCAAACCGTTTGAAGACATCATTGTGTGGATGAGGGCACAGGCTCCCCCCGATGTCGTCAATAAAATTGAGAGTACAGTCAAACCGTGATCAGAATTGTCAAAACGATATGTGTGGAATAGTCGGAATCGTTGCCAATCAACCTGTCAATCAGTTGTTATACGATGCTTTGACAGTGTTGCAACACCGTGGTCAGGATGCCGCCGGTATCGTGACCTGTGGACATCACGGGCGCTTTTACCTGCGCAAGGATATGGGGCTGGTGCGCGATGTCTTCCGGGAGAAACATATGCTGAAACTGGTTGGCTCCATGGGGTTGGGGCATGTTCGATATCCCACTGCAGGCAGTGACAGTACTGCAGAAGCACAACCGTTTTATGTCAATTCCCCGTACGGGATTACTCTGGCTCATAATGGTAATCTGACCAATGCCGACGAATTAAAAGAACAACTGTTTGTCGAAGATCAGCGCCATTTGAATACAAACTCAGATTCGGAGGTATTGCTCAATGTGTTTGCCCATGAGCTGGCTGAAACCGGTAAACTGCGGTTGACTCCTGAAGATGTATTCAAAGGAGTTGCCGGTGTTTACCGTCGCTGTCAGGGCGGGTTTGCTGTAGTTGCCATGATTGCCGGATTCGGCGTTTTGGCATTCCGGGATCCGTATGGGATTCGTCCTTTATGTTTTGGTCAGCGCCAATCTGCCGAAGGAACGGAATACATGATTGCCTCGGAAAGTGTTGCGCTTGATAATGAAGGATTTGAACTGGTACGTGATGTGCAGCCGGGTGAAGCCATTTTTATTGAAAAAAACGGCCGCTTTCATAACAAGCAATGCATACAAGACAAGCATCTTCATTCCTGTATTTTTGAATATGTGTATCTGGCCAGACCGGATTCAGTGATTGATGGTATTTCAGTGTATAACTCGCGCTTACGCATGGGTGAAAAGCTGGCAGCTAAAATTCGCAGACTGGGCTATGACAAAGAGATTGATGTCGTTGTTCCAATCCCTGATACCAGCCGTACCTCGGCCATGCAACTTGCTGAAACACTGGGTATAAAATACCGCGAAGGGTTTATCAAAAATCGTTATATCGGTCGCACCTTTATTATGCCGGGGCAGCAATTGCGCAAACGGTCGGTCAGACAAAAACTGAACCCGATCATGCATGAATTGAAAGACAAAAATGTTCTGCTGGTCGATGACTCGATTGTACGCGGCACCACATCTGGTCAGATTATCCAGATGGCCAGGGAAGCAGGGTCAAAAAAGGTGTTTTTTGCTTCGGCATCACCACCGGTTCGGTTTCCCAATGTTTATGGCATCGATATGCCGAGTTGCAGTGAGCTGGTTGCGCACGATCGCAGCGAGCAACAGATCTGTGATGATCTGGGAGCCGATGCCCTGATTTATCAGGATATCGAGGATTTAATAGCTGCAGTGGGGCAAGGCAGGGTCAATGATTTTGATACCGCTTGTTTCGATGGTCATTATGTCACTGGCGACATCAATCGACAGTATTTGAACTTGCTGGAACAACGCCGTAACGAAGCAGCCAGAACACAGCGGATCAATCAGGAATCCAGCGAAGACACCGAGATTGGATTGTATAATTCAGCATAGTGAACACTCAGATTTCCTGAGTTGAATGTCTCGAGTATCAGGTTTTAATGCCTTAATTTCAGTGTAATGCAACAGTTGCACACACCTATGACTGCCAATAAACGGTCTTGATGATTATCATTTAGATAATACATTCAAGATTCTCATTTTTTGATTTTTCTAACAATCACTTATACAACATTATTACATGGCCGGACAACATACAGAATTTGACCTGGAAACCCAGGCGATTCGTGCAGGACAGCAACGCACACCTGAAGGTGAGCACAGTGACGCGATATTCCCGACATCCAGTTTTGTGTTTGACAGCGCCGCCCAGGCTGCGGCGCGCTTTGCGCATCAGGAAGATGGAAATATCTATTCCCGTTTTACTAATCCCACAGTACGCACATTTGAGCAGCGTCTGGCAGCAATAGAAGGCGGTGAACGCTGTGTTGCGTTTGCATCCGGTATGGCGGCGATTCTGGCACTGGCTATGGGGTTACTGGAGCAGGGTGCGCATGTCGTCTGCTCACGCAGTTTATTTGGAACCAGTATTTTGCTGTTTCAGAACATCATGGGGAAATTTGGTGTCGAGACCACATTTGTCGATATGACCGATTTGGATACCTGGGAGCAGGCGATCAGACCGGAGACCCGTTTTTTGTATCTGGAAACACCATCCAACCCGCTCACCGATCTGTCCGATATCAGTGCCTTGGCGAAAATGGCGCATACTAATGACTGTTTGCTGGTCGTAGACAATGTGTATTGTACGCCGGTGTTGCAACAACCTTTAGCCCTGGGTGCAGATCTGGTGGTGCATTCGGCGACTAAATATATCGACGGACAAGGGCGCTGCGTGGGGGGTGCGATTGTTGGTTCAGAGCAATTGTTGAACGAATCAATCTACCCGTTTCTGCGGACTGCCGGTCCAACCATGAGTCCGTTTAATGCCTGGGTCTTTTTAACCGGGCTGGAAACTCTTGCAGTGCGAATGCAAGCGCATTGCAACAATGCCATGAAACTGGCAGAGTGGCTGGAAGCGCATCCGCAAGTCAAACGAGTGTATTATCCTGGTTTGAAATCCCATCCCCAATATGAACTGGGGCAGACGCAGCAAACCGGTTCCGGTGGTGTGCTTAGCTTTGATGTAAAAGGTGGTCAATCAAAAGCCTGGGAAATAATCGATAATACGCAAATGTTATCAATTACAGCCAATCTTGGTGATGTCAAAACCACCATTACCCATCCGGCAACGACTACGCATGGTCGCCTGACTGACGAAGAGCGGCAACAGGCCGGAATCAGTGACGGCCTGGTCCGTATTTCGGTTGGTCTGGAAAAGATTGAGGATATCAAACGTGATCTTGAGCGCGGGCTGGACGCTGCATAAACTGAAATAAATACTTTACTCAACCGGATATCTGTATGGTATAAACTGTTGCTCAAGGTGGAAAACAATAAGGTGACAATAATGAGTAAAATACTTGATGATGTTCTTTCAGCCAATTCAGATTATGTTGCAGGTTTTGGCAACAAAGGTGAGTTGCCGATGCCCCCAGGGCGTCAGTTTGCCATACTGACCTGTATGGATGCGCGCCTGGATCCTGCAAAATATGCGGGGCTGGCAGAGGGGGATGCACATGTTATTCGCAATGCCGGTGGGCGAGCCAGTGATGATGCAATCCGGTCACTGGTAATTTCCTATAAATTACTGGGAACAAGAGAATGGTTTGTGATTCATCACACGGATTGCGGCATGGAAACCTTTACCAGCGACATTATGGGTGACTTGCTGACCGGTAGTCTGAAAACCTCCAGCGTTGATGCGTCAGGCTGGCATGATTGCTGTGAAGGTGGCGGTACCACAGACGGTAAATATATCAACTGGTTGACCATCAGTGACAATGAGAAGAGCGTTGTCGAAGATGTACAACGAATTCGCAACAGTCCGATGGTGCCATCAGATATTCCGATCTATGGTTATATTTATGACTGCAAGAGCGGTAAACTGATCGAAGTAACGGAAGCCACTGCTGCTGGAAAAGCAGCTTGAATGAGATAGTCGTGCAGTCTGTTGTCAGATAGTCAGGTTAATCCGGTAGTGTTTTAAATGGCCCTACTTTTTAAAACGGATTGACTTGATAGACGGGGAACAGTTGATTTCATCAATCACTGTTCCCCGTCTCATATTCAGGACATGGGATACCATGTCTGCGACATCTTCCGGTAAGATCGACTCATTGGCTTCAACACCCGGTTCAAAACCCAGATCGTCGAAGAAAGCTGTTTTGACCATACCGGGGTTGATGATGCTGACCCGAACTCCACTGGCGCTGCACTCGTCCCGTAAAGCCTGGGCAAATCCGCGTAAGGCAAATTTGCTGGCGCAGTAAATCGTTCCCTGTCTTGATCCTTTCAGAGCGGCTTCTGAACCAATGAAGACCAGATCGCCTTGTCTGGCTTGCTTCATTTTTGGCACAACTGCTCTGGCCAGATAGGCCTGGCTGGTGAAATTAATATCCATCAACTGTTGAATGTGCTGATAGGAAAATTGCTCAAGATGGGCGAACCAGCCTTGTCCGGCAGCAAATATCACAGCATGAATATCAGTTATTGGTTTGAGTAATTGCTTAATCGTATCTGGCATGAGGTCAAGATCCGACAAATCAAGGCAGACTGGCAAAAACTGTGCTGATTGAGTGAGGCTGTCAGCTTTGCTGAAATCGCGACTGATGCCATAAACTTGCCAGTTTTCCTGTAACAACCGCTGACTGACTGCATACCCGATGCCTGAGCTGGCACCCGAGACGATTGCTGTGCGCATCAGTTTACGCACGGATAAAGTTTATCGGCAGAAATGTAATTCAACAGCTCAGTCTTCACAAAAACCATCATTTCATGTTCCAAATGCTCAGGATAAGATGCCATCCGTTTGTTAACCGGAAAATTACAAGCCAGTAATTTTTCATCCGGATAGAGTTTTTTTAATTTCCGCATATAACGTTCCGGCAACCGGAATGGTCCAAGGCTCACCGAATGCACTGCATTGCTATCGATGGCCGCGAATAGTGTTTTGAATAACTGGCTGTAGAGCGTCTTGTAATTGTCACAATAAATTAAAGGATCAAATCGCAAGCCAATTGACCAGCCATGTTGCTGAACAGTCTGCATGGACTTGATGCGCGCTTCATTTGCAGGCACCTTATATTCAATGGCGCGATTGATCGGGTCTGGTGTAAAACTGTATGCGACCACACAATTGCTAAATGGCTCTTCTCGCAGCAATTGTTTTGTATAAGGGCTTTTAGTTCTCAATTCCAGCCAGGCATTGGGCAGATTGCGAAATATGTTTAGAAAATACCCGGCAAATCCGGTCAGCGATTCCAGAGCAAGACTGTCACAATCATAACCTGAATAGAATGCAACAGATTCGTTTTCATGCTGTTCTGTTGTGTGATGAATTGCCTGAGCAAAATCCTCATAATTGACAAACCACACATAATTGGCTGATGCGAACATACCTTGCAGAAAGCAGTAACGGCAATCGTACAAGCAATTCAGCATATGTGAGAAATAATAATTGTGTGACATGCCGATGCCATAGGCATCAGGGGAAGGTAACACCAGTTGATTCTGTTTATTGGCAATAATCAGGGCTGGCTTGAGTTTTTGCAATCGAAAATTCTGCGACGATGGATTAAATACTTCACCATAATGTTCACAAGGTATCACCCGTGCAGTAGAATATCGTTGCAACAGAGATTGAGCACGCGGATGGTCTTGTAAACCGGATTCAATATATATAGTTTCAATCATAAATAGCGTTGATGATTTCGATAACACTCACATTTGGAGGCTGTCTGACTCAAACGTTCTTGCATAACGAGCAAATCAGCTCTGACATCTTTGATAAAGGCCAGATAAAAGTAGTTGCCGAGAGTACACATTTATCCCTGATCAACCCTGAATAACCCCATCACATTGCTCACTATTATAAATAGAATATGAATCAAGAACCTGGCGAAACTGTAAATTTGCCTGATCAATTGCGCATCGGCTTTATCGGCGCAGGTAATATGGCGTCCAGTCTAATCCACGGGTTGCTGGCAACCGGAGTTTCGGGGCAGCAAGTGTGGTCCTCGGATCCCGATCAAAAGCAATTGGATAAACTTGTTCTGCAAGCGCCAATTCATGTTACCAGCGATAATCAAACCCTGGTCAGCAAAGTGGATATTGTCGTTCTGGCTGTCAAACCACAGGTTATGAAATCTGTCGTATTACCACTGGCTGACCAACTTAAAGACCGTAATGTTTTAGTGATTTCCATTGCAGCAGGTATTACCTGCTCGGTATTGAATCAATGGTTACCTGATGTTGCTGTCATTCGCTGTATGCCAAATACCCCGGCATTGGTGGGGCAGGGCGTTACCGGGTTGTATGCAACCGAACTGGTCAATGAGCAGCAGAAAACTATCGCCGGGAGTGTATTGAAAGCAGTTGGTCAAGTTGTCTGGGTTGATGAAGAAAGGTTAATGGACAGTGTGACTGCGGTATCCGGTAGTGGCCCGGCCTATTTTTTTCTGATGATGGAGGCCATGTATGATGCAGCCGTTAAGCTTGGATTAACGCCAGAATCTGCTAGATTGTTAGTACAGCAAACTGCTCTTGGTGCTGCTACAATGGTTGCGGAAACCGGCGAGCCGGCTGATCAGTTACGCAAAAAAGTCACATCGCCTGGCGGCACGACAGAGCAGGCAATTGCAATTTTCGAACAACAGAATTTAAGATCGATTGTGGAGCAGGCTTTACAGGGCGCACATGATCGCTCTATTGAATTATCAAAAATACTAGGACAATCTTGATGAACATAGACCCGTTTGTTTTTTTAATCAATACGTTTTTTAAAATCTATATCTTTATTGTTCTATTACGCTTTTTGATGCAATGGATGGGGGCGGATTTTTTCAACCCGGTTGCACAATTTGTGGTGAAAGTGACCAAGCCGATTCTTAATCCATTACGAAAAATTTTGCCATCAACCGGTCATTTCGATCTGGCTTCACTGTTTGGTATGATCGTTTTGCAAGCGCTATATGGTTATCTGATGACGATGTTGCACGGTGGTCAGGTTAACCCGGTGCCACTGCTGATCTGGTCAGTTGGTGAATTGATTGATCTGGTTCTCAATACATTTGTCATTTTAATCATTGTCCAGGCAGTTCTGAGCTGGATTAACCCCGGTGTCTACAATCCAGCGATCGCACTGGTACACAGTATTACCAATCCGGTATTGAGTCTGGGCAGGCGCGTTTTACCGCCAATTTCAGGTATTGATTTGTCGCCTATTCTGGTCGTGATTGCGCTTGAATTTCTTCGACGTTTGATCATTCCTTTTTTTGAACAGGCAATTATGACGGCGCAACCGATAGCGCTATAGCGTTCCCCTGATACAGGTTGATCAGCAATTCCTGATTGCTGAATAGCTCGGGTTAAATGCCCGCCTGTATTTCGTTTGCTGATGAGTAAAGCCGGTGAATTAAGTCATTATTCAACGTCATGCTGGTTTATTATGGATGCTGGATTTTCAATTATGATGGTTGCTTCAAATCCAGGCAGTTGTTTTTGCAAAGCATATCACCCAGGTTTAAACAAACACAATTAATCTGACATGGCAGAAACCCTGACCGCGATATCCTCCTCTTCCCCTGCCCAGGACAGCCTGCGCGTTCCTCCCCATTCATTACAAGCTGAACAAGCAGTTTTGGGTGGCTTGATGCTCGACAATGAGGCCTGGGATAAAATCGCTGATCAAATCAGTGAGGAAGATTTTTACCGCAAGGAACACAAGCTGATTTTCAAAGCCATTCAAGGGTTGGCTCTGGAAGAACAGCCGTTTGATGTGATTACCTTGTCGGAGCATATGGAAAAATCCGACAGTCTTGATTCTGCCAGTGGACTGGGATATCTTGCATCATTGGCGAGCAATACCCCAAGCGCAGCCAATATTCTGGCGTATACCCGAATCGTGCGCGAAAAGTCGGTGCTGCGACAGTTGGCCCATGTCGGTACTGAAATTGCCGCATCAGCGTATGAAAGCGATGGGCAGGATCCCGCTCAACTGCTGGAGTTTGCCGAGCAACATGTGTTTCAGATCGCGGAACAACGCAGTCGCGGTAAAGCCGGGTTTGAGCCGATACGCTCATTATTGTCGGAGGCTGTCGAGCGCATAGAAACCCTGTTCCAGAGTGATGGAGGATTGACTGGTGTATCAACTGGTTTTCGTGATCTTGACGATATGACATCCGGTTTGCAACCATCTGATCTGATTATCGTTGCCGGGCGTCCATCGATGGGTAAGACCAGTTTTGCCATGAATATGGCTGAAACCATCGCCATCAAGGGAAAAAAGCCGGTTGCCGTATTCAGTATGGAAATGCCGGGCGTGCAACTGGCGATGCGTATGATGTCTTCACTGGGTCGGATAGATCAGAGCAAGGTCAGAACTGGAAAACTGGAGGATGACCAATGGCCGCGTTTGACTTCAGCGGTCAATCTGCTTGCCGAAGCACCCATGTTTATCGATGACACCCCTGCATTGACGCCGATTGAACTTAGAGCCAGGGCGAGGCGTCTGACTCGAGAACACGGACAGCTCGGGTTGATCATGATCGATTATTTACAGTTGATGCAATCACCATCCAGCGGCGAAAACCGCACCGCAGAAATTTCCGAGATTTCGCGCTCACTGAAAGCCCTGGCCAAGGAATTGAATGTTCCGGTGATTGCGTTGTCGCAGCTCAATCGTAATCTCGAGCAGCGCCCCAATAAACGCCCGGTGATGTCGGATTTGCGTGAGTCAGGCAGTATTGAGCAGGATGCCGATGTTATTATGTTTATCTATCGGGATGAAGTGTATAACGAGGATTCCCCTGACAAGGGCAAGGCAGAAATCATCATCGGCAAACAGCGTAACGGCCCGATCGGTCATGTGGTATTGACATTTCTTGGACAATACACCCGGTTCGAGAATTTTGCTGCGGATATTTATGCTGAAGGAGGCTTTGAATGATCGAAGGCTTGCCGGCTTTGACCCATGCGGTTGTGGATTGCAATGCTGTTGTTCACAATTTGAAAGTGGTTCGGCAATACACGTCGAACAGTAAAATACTGGCAGTCATCAAGGCTAATGCTTATGGCCATGGTCTGGTAAGAATCGCCAATGCCTTGCAGGACGCAGATGCCCTTGCAGTCGCCAGAGTCAAAGAAGGCATCGAACTGCGTCTGGCAGGAATCACGAACCGCATCGTCGTGTTACAAGGTTTTCTTGATCGCGATGAAATGGATGCACACCGCAAATTCGATCTGGACCCGGTTATATATGGTTTTCACCAGCTCAGATTGCTGGCAACATGCCCATACCTGGAAGAGCTGAGCTTGTGGCTGAAGCTGGATACCGGTATGAACCGGCTCGGTTTTAAACAGGAAGACTGGCGCGCGGTACTGGAGTGGTTGAACACCCATCAGGGACAGTGGGCTGAATTGACCTGGATGACACACCTGGCCAATGCCGATGATCTTGAAGATTCCACAACACAAAAACAGATCGACTTGTTCCGCAGTTTGACTGCAGACCGAAATGAGCATGATAGTATTGCCAATTCAGCCGGAATTCTGGGATGGAAACAGTCGCACTCTGACTGGGTACGACCGGGCCTGATGTTGTTCGGAGTATCGCCATTCGCAGGACGACAGGGTTATGAATTTGGCTTGAAACCGGTAATGACACTGCGTTCCAAACTGGTCAGCATCAAACAACTGCATCAAGGCGATGCTGTTGGTTATGGCGGCGACTGGGTATGTAACAAACCAATATGTCTAGGTGTGGTAGCAATCGGTTATGGTGACGGTTATCCCAGAGCCGCGCAATCTGGAACGCTGGTTGCTGTAAACGGTCAAGTTGTGCCAGTGATTGGTCGCGTGTCTATGGATATGTTAACCGTTGACCTGAGCACATGTCCACATGCCCAGGAAGGCGATGAAGTGGAATTGTGGGGAAGTCAATGCGCAATTGAACAACTCGCCAAGTCTGCATCGACCATACCGTATACATTGTTGTGCGGAATTACCCGCCGGGTTGGTGTCATGGAAATTCCGGCTGTTGAAGCTGAGCAACCTGTGCAGCTTGCAGCTGAATTCTCCTGATCAGCGTCTCTATGCTCGGACAGCCGCCAGTTAAAGTCTGCTGGCTGCATTGTCCGCAAGGTTGAATCGCAATGAGTAAACAGAAAATGCAGTATCAATGTACTGCGTGTGGCTATGCCCAACGCAAATGGGCAGGTCAGTGCTCTGGATGCGGTGAATGGAATACTTTACAGGAAATTCGCCAGCAACAAGAGGGTAAAGGCCGCTTCAGCGGGTTTGCCGGAGTAGCGGCAGACAGCGACATTGTCCCGTTATCTGATGTCGAAGCCGAGGAGATCGCCAGACGTCCGACCGGTTTGAGCGAATTCGACCGGGTATTGGGCGGCGGACTGGTTGCCGGATCGGCGATTCTGATTGGCGGCGATCCGGGAATCGGTAAATCCACTCTGTTATTGCAAGGCATGGCTTTGCTTGGCGAAAGTACCAGACCGCTATATGTGACTGGTGAAGAATCTATTCAGCAAGTCAGTCTACGTGCCAAACGTCTCAAGCTTGATGTCGGACATATCGATATCCTCGCTGAAACCAGTCTGGAAAACATTTTAACTCAAGTCACCAAACATAAACCCTCGGTTCTGGTGATTGATTCTATTCAAACTGTTTATCATGACTCCATGCAATCAGCTCCCGGCTCTGTGTCACAAGTACGGGAATGCGCTGCGCAGTTAGTGCGTTATGCCAAGCTAAGCCAGACTGCTGTGTTTGTCGTTGGTCATGTCACCAAGGAAGGCGCCATCGCCGGTCCGCGTGTGCTGGAGCATATGGTGGATACTGTTTTGTATTTTGAAGGTGATGCCGGAAGTCGGTTTCGGGTTGTGCGCGCGATAAAAAACCGTTTTGGAGCAGTGAATGAGCTCGGTGTTTTCGTGATGACCGAGGGCGGGTTGAAAGAAGTCCATAATCCTTCGGCGATATTTCTTTCTCGCCATGACCAGGCAGTATCCGGAAGTGTGGTGATGGTAACCCGTGAAGGTAGCCGCCCTTTACTGGTTGAAGTGCAAACCCTGGTTGATACCAGTTATGCAGGACAACCCAAGCGAGTCACGCTGGGTATTGAGCAGAATCGGTTATCTATGTTACTGGCTGTGTTGCATCGCCACGGTGGCGTATCGATTGCTGACCAGGATGTGTTTGTGAATATCGTCGGTGGTATGCGGCTCAGTGAAACAGCTGGTGATTTGCCGGTTCTGATCGCTTTGTTATCCAGTTTTCGCGACAAACCAATTCCAAATGACTGGATTGTGTTTGGCGAGATTGGTCTTGCTGGTGAAGTGCGCCCGGTACCGAATGGTGAAGAACGCTTGCGGGAAGCGCTCAAACACGGTTACAAACAAGCGATTGTGCCAGCCGGTAATGCGCCCAAGCAAGGTATTGATGGTTTACAGATCAATGTTGTCAAAACGCTCAAACAAGCACTGGAGTTGCTTTAATGGGGTCAATACCAGAGGAATTGCCGCATTCCAATTTGGTTGTCAGTCAAACCAAATGCTGGATAGAGGAGGTAGTGATTGGACAACAGTTTTGTCCATTCGCTGGGCATGTGTATGAAAGCCAGCAAATTCATTATCGAGTGACCCAAGAAATAGACTTTGAACCTGGTCTGCAAGTTTTGGTTGAGGAATTCGTCCGACTTGATCGTAATCCTGATATTGCTACAAGTTTGTTAATTTTCGCTTGTGGCTTTTCTGAGTTCGAGGCGTATCTAGACTTGCTGGAATTGGGAGAGAAGTTGTTGGTCGAGCAAGACTACCAGGGCGTTTATCAACTGGCCAGTTTTCATCCTCAGTATTGCTTTCAAGGTGTGGATAGCAATGATGCGTCCAATTTCACAAATCGCTCACCGTATCCAATGTTACATGTACTGCGTGAAGACAGTTTGGGGCAGGCAATTCAACTTTATGCAGATGTTGAGCAGATCCCGCAACGAAACATTGATCATGCCCGTGTTCTGGGTAAAGACAAATTGTCAGCAATGCTCCAGGCGTGTTTGGAATCTGCCAGTGATGGGTATGACAAGGGCTGATCTGAAATCGGCAATGTCAGGTTATATGACTGTTGGCCAGGTTCTGTTTTAATTGAGTCAAGCTTTTTCTTTCTCAACGTGTTGTTTTGGAAGCTAACTGTTGCAACCGTTTGAGATAATCTTTTGCCAGTTTGGAACGGTCAAAATTTTCTTCAACAAAGAGTCTACCATTCTCTGACAGGGTATTGAATAACGCACGGTCAGAAGATAATTTGACCACTGCCTCAGCCAGTTGCTGATGATTTTCCGGCTCGATGCAAATTCCGGCTTTGGCGTGTTCAACAATGGATTTTGCTTCTCCTTCCACACCGATCACTATCGGTTTTTTCATGGCCAGGCTTTCAAAAATTTTAGATGGAATCACGGTTTTGAATAGGTCAGATTTCTTTAACAACACCATGCTCACATCTGAAACCTGCCATAACATGGGCATGGCATCTTTGGGTTGCTGGTCTAACATGAGTACGTTGTCCAGTTGCATCTGCTCTTTCAGTTTGAGAAGTTTGGCGCGTTCCGCGCCAGCACCTGCGAGTATAAAGACGATGTTTTGCTGATCCTTGAGCAGTTGGGCTGCTTCAAGCACAGTTTCAAGATGGTGCGCCATGCCGTGTGTGCCGACATAGGATGCAACGAATTTTCCGGTTAAATCGATATGTTGCTTTGCTTGCTGGTTTTTAACAGAAATATCCAGGGACTTTTCGCTAGTAGTCGGTTGTTCTTTGTAAAAATTAAGATCCACACCGTTTTTAATCACGTTGATTTTTGCAGCCTCAATGCCTTTGTCGAGCATGTATTGGCGGAACGCATCTGTCACTGGAATAATCATGTCAGCCTTGCGATAAGCGAATAATTCTAGATAATGCAGCGTGTTAATGATCAACTGGTTATTGATTGCACCGACGGTGAGGATTGATTCCGGCCATAAATCCCGTATTTCCAATACCCAGGGAACACGTTTTAAGCGACTGACTGCGTAACCTGCAAGACCGTTAAAAAACTGCGGAGAGGTGGTAATCAGCACATCAGTTTTACTAAGAAATGGTGCCGCGATGATCGTGGCGATCATAAACGAAATGTAATTCAATGTGCGTTTGATAAACCCTTCGTTGGCCGTTACGTAAGTCCACAATCGAATGACTTTGATACCGTCTTTGTGCTCTCGTTGAAATAATGTATTACGGTAACCATCGTAGACCTTCCCTTGAGGATGATTGGGAGCACATGTCACGACAGTGACTTGATGACCGGCTTTGACCCAGTGTTTGCAATGTTCATACGTGCGTGAAGCAGGGGCATTCACTTCCGGTGGAAAATAATGGGAGAGGAAAAGGATGCGCATGATTTTGAATTGAGTATCTCGTATGGGTGTTGTGATTGAACAGGTGAATTAGTTTTTCTCGATAGAGTATTCGATGCTGAATACATCGGTACCGGCGGCCTGGATTGTGACAACAAGCGCTGATTGCTGTAACCCGAATTGTTCTGAATACTCATATTGATCCACACTCCAGTTTTGAGTGCCATTAATCACCAAGGTGAAAACAATATGATCTCTTTGCAATTGTAGTTGGTTTTCCTGATGTTCAATCACTTTCACATCGGGATGAAAATGAATAAAACTCCTGGCGCTGTGGTGTCCCTTGCCGGTAATAACATCTTTGATAGTCAGCCGGTAATCTGTAAGTGTCATGTCACGCTGATGGGTAGGTTTTCCAGGGAGGCGGTGATAACCGGTGTGTTGTCCGGAAAAAAACAGTTGGTTTTCGTCCATCCGGGTCATGATGTTTTGAGGATAACCACGTCTGGCGACCCGGAATGTTGACCAGATTTCATGCTGTTCGGCATGATCGATTTCAACTGTGTTATGCGCACTGGTTGCCCGGTACTTATTGCGTTCAGGACCGGCATATTGAAACACACCGGCATTGACGATTACACGAAGATTCTCGATTGACAGCTCGAATGACAAGGTATCGCAATGGGCATGTCCGGGCAGATAATCGGGGCCAATTGGACCGGCATCGATAATACAGTGAATATGGTTCCTGGTTAGGGTATACAGACCAAAATCAGGTTTTTCAATTAAAGGATCAGCGTTTGTTCTCCAATTCAGGTTTAGTCGACCAGCATATTCAGCTAACTGCTCTATAGTCGATGCAATGCCTTGTGCTGTGTCGTTAAATACCGGGTAAGTCCCGTCTTTATGCAGGGTATCCATCATAAAGCCGAACATGGCAGTTGCTTTGGACTTCAGCATGGCTTGAAATTCAGGATCAATATTTATCTGATTAGATGTCACCAGATTCAGACAATCCATAATATCCTCCAGAATCAAAGCATGATACATTGGCGAGCGTTCGAAATGACCACCATCCGCCAGAACTTGTTCTGCTAGTTGCTCGTTTAAAATCTGCTTACCAGTCTCAAGCCACTGTTTCGCCTCCTCTCCAGTAAAAAAATAACCGGCAAACAACAAGGCGACTCCATTTTTAAACAAATGATTGCCAAGCAAATGATACTCGAGCTGATTGTTAAGAGAACGGGTTTGCAGGTAAAGCGAATGTAAAATGACTTCGGATTGTTGGTTATCGCTGTGATTCAGGAATTTAATCCAGTTAACAATGCGCAGTGAAAGGGGGTAGGGTTCCCAGCCATTTCCTTTGAAAGGTGGGTTTGTTTCAATCCATTCATGGATCAACTTGAATCTAGTATTATGCTCAATACCTGGCTGATGCAAGTAATCGAAATAATGAAGATTGTAAAGCCAGAGTTTGCTTTGTTCGCTGTTGTTCCAATCAATGTTCTTTTTGAAATCAACACGATGGTTCAAAAATTTAAATTCGTTTTTTTCAACACTACATGGACGCGGACAGGGAGTAATCAGGTTGAAACTTGGATATATCTCTGTAATAAAATTACTCGCGGTAACAGTTTTTTTAAGGAAACGGTTGCGAAATCGCCATGTGATTTGTGAGAGTTTGACATGGCGTATGGTGAAAAAAAGCAGTTTTAACTGCGTAAAAGACATGATCTCAAGAATCTTACAGGATTATTGCGAATAGAGTTGGTCCATGATGTCTATGCTCACTGTTGTGACTTCAACGAGTTCGTTAAATGGAATTGGCGATTGTAAACCTTTGCTGACTGACTCGATAAACTGTGCAGCACAGTGTTTATTTCCTTTATCTTGTCTGGCCAAATTCATTTTGTTGAAATTCGACCAGCCGTAACCAGTCAGCTTGCGAAAATTATCCAGTGCCAGGATTTTACCACCAGAAAAAATTTCAAGCCGTTCTTTGGGAAAAGATTTATGCCCGTTGGCTAGATAATGTACAGTGCCGAAAGAGCCGTTTTCAAAACTAAGTGTGAACGTGACTTTGTCATCTGTTATAGCTGTCCCGCTTGGATTGCCAAGCATGGTTGCATTGACTCCAGTGATTGGTGAGTCGGCAAGAAAGCGAAGTAAATCAATAAAATGACAGCCTTCTCCAATAATACGACGGCCACCGACCTTCATATCCTGGGTCCAGTGATCCGCTGGAATGGTTCCGGCATTGATTGTCATAATAAATGACCTGGGCTCGGTGACGCTTTCCAATAGCGTTTTGATCTTCTGGACCTGTGGTGCAAAGCGTCTATTAAAACCGACCATCACAAGTGGTTGATTCGGAAGTTGCTCGCTTTTAGTGTAGGCGTCCTTAATTGCGATCAAACCTTGTTTATCGAGAGCTAGTGGTTTTTCCACGAAAACATGTTTCCCTTGTTGCAATGCCTGACAAACAAAATCTACATGGCTATCGTGACGGGTGGTGATGACTACTGTATTGATATCTGGATCATTGAAAATCGCATGACTGTCAGTTGTGGTTTGCTGAAATCCATGTTTTTTACCGACATGAACACTGCTGATCCCTGTACTTGATGCAACACTTTTTAGTATTGCCGGTGTTTTTGCAAATGCAGGGATAAGGACCGATGTGGCATAATTGCCGGAACCGATAAAGCCCAGAGTTGGCTGGTTTGGCAGCGTTTTACGCTGTTTGGTTGATTGGAATGTTATTGTTGATTGGAGCAAGTCCTCGTTTGACTGTTGGTTGTGATCCGGATATTCAAGCACGACACCTAGCGAATATTCATCACCACTGATTAAATCATAAGCTTGTTTAGCGTCATCCAGAGTAAAACGATGAGAAATCAAGGCGTCGACATCAATGCGTCTCTCGGCAATCATATCCAGAACAGCCTCAAAATTACGCTGTTCTGTCCAGCGTACAAAACCTACTGGATAATCATGACCGCCTTCCTCATAAGTTGAGTCATAACGTCCAGGTCCGTAGGAACAGGAAACCTGAAATGTGAGTTCTTTTTCATAGAAATCAGCTCTGGATAACTCCAAGCCAACAACACCAACCAGGACAATACGACCTCGTTTACGACACATCAAAGCGGCATGGTGAACCGGATCATTACTTTTGGTCGATGCAGTAATAATCACGGCATCTACACCGCGACCACGAGAAAATGCTTGAGCTTTGCTTATAGGGTCCTCGCCTTTGGATAAATCGACTACTTCAGCCCCAAATTGTTGTGCTATTTTGATCTTTTCGGAATCGAAATCAATTCCCAGTACGCGGCAACCGTGTGCTTTTAATAACTGCACAGCCATTAAACCGATCAAACCCAAACCTGTTACAACAACAGTTTCACCTAAAGTAGGCTGAGTTAAACGAATACCTTGTAAAGCAATGGCGCCAAGGACTGTGAATGAGGCCTGTTCATCAGTAACCGAGTCCGGAATTTTGCAACACAGATTGTTTGGTGCAAGAACTACTTCAGCATGTTTTGAATTGGAGACTACACGTTCACCAGTCTTGAAATCGCTGACCTCAGCACCTGCTTCCAAGACAGTACCAACATTGCAGTAACCCAATGGTAACGGTTGATCAAGTTTATTGCGAACTGATTCAATAGTTGGCATGAGACCATCAGTTTTTACCTTATCAACTACCATTTTTACTTTATCGGGTTGTTGTCGTGCTTTATCTATCAGGTTGGCTTTGCCAAAATCTACAAGCATACGTTCAGTACCGGCTGATACAAGTGTTTTTGATGTGCGTATAAGTAAACTACCTGGAATAATGTTGGGACATGGAATGTCTTCAACGATAGTTTCCCCTGTTTTAAGGTTTTGTAGAAGTTGCTTCATTATTAATGCGCCGATTGTGTTAACTGTTCTAACTTTTTCCATTCGTTTGAGAAGGAAAATTTTTTATATGTTTCTTTTTCAATAACCATATCTTTGATAAACAGCATAAGAAGAGTTGATGCTTCCACTTCCTTCCATGAACGCCTTGAAGAATTAAATGGTTGTAAAACAGCATTTTTGTGTCCTACATCTTTAGGCCAGTAATGGTAAGTTTTTTTATAATCATCCTTCCATATAGTCATTCTTCTAAAATCATCAATTTTAGAAATCACTTGACCATATTGAATGTTGATCGATTCATTGAT
>JAHZJL010000139.1 GCA_022600935.1 Gammaproteobacteria bacterium | reverse complement strand
CTCAGCGTGATCACCCAGTATTTGTGTCAAGTAACCCGCTTATTCGATGTTGCTCCCGACAGTTTTAAACCTGTTCCCAAAGTCTGGTCAAGCTTTGTTAAATTAACACCACATTCTGTACCTCCAGTACAGGTTGAATCTTTTCAAGCGTTTAACATGGTCGTCACCAGTGCATTTTCCCAGCGTCGCAAAACACTACGGAACACCTTGTCTAAACTACTCACAGCAGAGCAAATTCGTTCGATCAATATCGACCCAGGCCGACGAGCAGAAACACTCAGTTTGCAGGAATTTGCTGATTTAACCAGATTGGCATGTAGTCAGGATTGACTTGAATCCAAATGACAGTCGCTACTTGGTGTTTGTCACAGGCATGATATGTTATATTACGCCGGATAATCTAAGGGGGTTCCCTTAAAATCATCTACTCTTAACCAAATCTGCACTCACAACGAGGCTTTATGAAAAAAATAATTGTGCTTTTCTCAACAGTTTTATTGTTTACTGCTTGTAGCAAAGAACGCTCCGAGTACGAAGAGCTGCTGGTTGAACAATTTTCCAAAGACCAGGATGTCATCGATTACAAGCTTGACCCGGAGGATATGGCGAGCTGTGTCGCTGATCAGATTGCAGATGATGTCCCTGGTTTCTCAGGATCACCTGTCTACGAGAACTATTTCAAAGGTTATAAGTTATTACTCAGACCAGAAGATTCAAGTAAGATACCGGAAAGAACGGAACAAGCAATCGAATTATTCGGCTCAAAACAAGCGACTTACAAAGCCCGTCTTAATCTGACTAATCACACCTTGTTTTGTATGCCGCAAGTGCGAGAAAAACAAGAGCGAAGTGACAATATGTTCAAGTTCGGTAATGACGATAAGGAGTGAGGATTTAAGAATTTATCGAAGTTTTGCGCAGCAATTTTTTTGCAGGTGTACTCATAAAATGACTGCTTAGCAGGCTACGCAACTGTCTTATGAGTGCCTCTGTGGGATCAAAAGGCAAATGAAAATCAGAAAGTTATTTCATCCTCATTCCTAAAATGTGTTGACAGGATAATGACAGGTTTTGTCTATGTCTCAGGTTTGATTCTCTTGTAACTCGCCCTGGACACCCTGATTACCAGACCCTAATCAGCTTGTATATGATATTGCAGCTCAATCCTCTGAGTATCTCCGGCACGCGTACTGAGGTTGAAATGCTCGCTGAGTCGATAGCGAATGTTGACTGCATATTTACTGGCAAATAGTCCAACACTGACGCCAACATACAAATCAGGATTCAAATATTGGCCGAGTCGAATTGCACTGTCTGCTATTTTTTCGCTTTGTTCAAACTCAAACTCATCAATACCAAGCTGATCACTGAGCCATGATAATTCTCCAACACCATAATTTAATGCCGCGTTGGCGACCGTACTACCTTCGCTTTTGCTAGCATTTTTAAGTGATTTCCCGGTAACCAGATACGCAAGTGCTTCTGACTCAGGCAATGACGGCTCGGAGAAAATGCGTGTTTTTGGAGATTTCAATGGACCGCTGACACCCAGAATCGCGGTCACATTATCATTCGTGGCTTTGCGAATTGCTTCAATATTCAACCAGGGGTTATCGGTTGGACCATTAAACAGAAATTCACCTTTACGAATCGTCAAATCCTGTCCGTAGGAACGATAGGTGGCATCGCGCATTTCAGCCCGACCCTGCATACGCTGCTTGTCTTTTTTAGTCACATAATCAAGCTTTCCAGCCATGCGGGTTTTAAGACCGAATCCTGAAAAATGTGTGCTTCCGCCAAAGTCGATGGCGATATTTGTATTTAATTGAGAAGCTTTTGCTTTTTTTGGCTCGGGCTGATTCGAAGTGATAATCACTTCATCTTCGCTTGGTTGAATCGCAGATTCTGGCAGAGTTTTAATCTCAATCTTGGCACTGTCAATCTTAATGAGACCCGTAATATCGATAAGATCATCATGTTTGTTGAGTGTCAAATTGGGTGAGATTTCAACTTCGGCTTCCGGCAAACGGCTGATTTGAAAATTTTCACCGTTTAATTTGAACTGCAGCGGAAACTGATGCGCGGCATCCAGGTCAAGGTAACCATGAGCAGACAACTGACCTTCACCGGATTTTATTTCTGTTGTTAAATTCAAACGTTGCTGATCCTTCACATCATTGTTTACCAGGACATTGATATCGGTGAAGGTACTACCGAGTCGGGTTATTTCCAGCTGACCGTTTTGCCATTTAGCTGTCCCATTCAGAATTGGTTGCCCGCTAGTTCCACCAATCTCCAGATCGGCAATCAATTGTCCTTGAAGTTGCCTGATATCCGCAACCAACCCATCAATGAAACGCATGTCTTTTATCCGTGCGTTGAGCTTGCCAGACAATTGGCGAACTCCTGTCGCATTGCCTTCGCCAGCGGTAATTTCTGCCTGAATGGAGTCATGACCCCCGACATCCAGCTCGACCTGTGATTTTAACTGATCTCCGTGATATTGGATCTGCAGCTTGTCCGTTCTGAAACTGATTTGATGATTTACCTGATCGTCATCTGTTAACAAAAAGCTGGCGTCATCAATTGTCGCTTTGAGATCTGCACTCAGGTTTTTATTTCTGGAAATCAATTCAGCATTTGCCGACAGCGTTCCAATGAGTGCCATTTCATCAGGCAACCAGGCCTTGGTCAGCGCCAAAGGCAGTGAATCCAGCAACAGGGTTGCATCCAGTTGATGATCCATAGAACCGTGTGCAGCCGCACATAAACGTGCTTGTTTTTGAATCAGGCAACTCCTTGGGAAATTGATATTAACCGTGTCTTGTTCAGGTGTCAGTGTCAAATTGACAGGTTTCAGCAACTGCCATTGTTGTAGTTGTGGATGGGTCATTACCAGCTGATCAATAGAACCCAGCCAGGTCATTCCGTTCCATTCTCCGTCTGCATCCAGCTTGACATTTCCGAATGATGAATG
>JAHZJL010000014.1 GCA_022600935.1 Gammaproteobacteria bacterium | reverse complement strand
GTTTGCCGGTTCCTTCTTAAGAATCGACAACCTGCTGTAGTTGAGTTTTATATTTACAGTTTTGTAATTGGTCTCGCGACCACTCGATAAATGTCCCACGTTTTTCGGTATACGCTTCTTCGGAAGTCATCAGCCCTGCGGTCAGATTCATGCTTTCCTCGGTAACTGTTTTAACTAATTTATATGAGACTCCCTGGTTGGTACGAAACGCCTTGTGAACAAGAATCATGGTGTCTTCGTCATTTGGCAAATTAAAACGTGCCTTGCCGTAAATGGTTCCGGTTCCACCATCCTGGTATCGCACCGGAATCCCTGATTGGTCCAGGCTGGCTTCTCCTGTCGCTTCATTTTTATCAAAATCAAATGTCAAAATATCGTTATACACAGTTGTTGTGCCAAATAATCGTAGAAAGATTCCCGGATCAAATTTAACAACCAGTGTTCCGTTGGGATACTGGATCAAGGTTCGATGACCGGCGTTATTGATTCCAAATAACCAGGGAACCAGAATGACCAGAATGAGTGCAACGATAATTTGTGACAGATAAGGTTTGAGAAATCCCATAATACGATTGGTCTATTGAATTGTGTAGGTAGCAGAGAACATCCCTGTATTGAGCCGATGATCAAGGTCAATCAGGCTTTGGACGAATTAAATTGTATCGACTGACTGAAGTAACCGGTTACAAGTATTTAATCGATCACTATAACAAATAAAAATTATAGCTTAATTGAACAAATCGGCTTGACACTTCGGGTTTTCTCTATCAGTAACCAGGGATGATTTGATAATTGATCATATTGATTGACACATCGATGGTCAATTAGCAGTAACGTATGCTGAAAATGTGACTGTTTGCATGTTCATATTCTTTATCCAGTGTGTTATCAGGTATGGCTGCATATGACTCAATGTGAATATTTGACAGAATGTTAACTAAAAAAATTGGAAACTTGTGCGTATATTCTAGTTAAACCAACCTTTAACAGGTTTTCCAAAATTACAAGAAGAGGGTGTCGACATGAGCATTCACATAGCATTAGTTGAAGATGATGATGTCATTCGTGAGAACTACACTGAAATTCTGGCTGATGAGGGTTTTGATGTTGAGGCATTCTGTAACCGCCAGGAAGCATTGACACACATGCAAAACCAGATGCCTGATATAGCCATTCTCGATGTTGGTTTGCACCAGGACAGGGATGGCGGATTCAAATTATGCTCTGATTTAAGACGCTTGTCCTCAGAGCTGCCGATTATCTTTATGACCTCACGTGACGATGAATCCGACCGGATTTCTGGTTTAAGACTGGGAGCTGATGATTATATTACCAAAGATATCGGGATAAATTATCTGATGGTGAGGATTGAGGCGCTGTTCCACCGCATCGAAATGTTAACAGCCAATGATGTTGAAATTAAAAGCGATAATCAAAACATTATTTCGGCTGGTTCCCTGGAAATTGATCGCAATCGGCTTACTATTGCATGGAAAGGCAAGACTCTTGATTTGAGTCTGACCCAATTCTGGATTCTGGCGGAGTTAGTCACCAACCCCGGTGAAGTCAAACATTATGACAAATTAATGCGTGCCGCGAAAATCTGCGTTGAGCCAAACACAATTACTGCACATATTAAAACGATACGTAACCGGTTCCGTTCTATTGACGATCAGTTCGACTGTATTAAAACTGAACGTGGTGCAGGATACCGATGGGTTGAAATGTGATTTGCTGATTGCCGTCAATAGCCTGAATTCATGGCGTCTGTCTCAAGGGCTTCATTTGTCGAGGATGACTCCAATACAGGAAAGGTGACAGTAAATCTGGCACCGTCCGTATCTTGCCTGTCCTCGGCAGTCACTGTTCCCTTATGAGACACTGCAATCAATTTGACAATATAAAGCCCGAGACCCAGACTGTCACTTTTCCAGTGTACCGCATCACGCAGTGATACAAACAGATCAAAAATGCGGGTTTTATCTTCAGGTAATTTGACGCCTTCATTACTGACAGTGAGCATAACGTTCTCTGTATTCCTGGACAGCCCGATTTGTATTGGAGTGTCTTGCTTGCAATGCTCGAATGCATTACCAACCAGTTTGTCCAGTAATTGTTTGATTCGATCCTCATTACCGAGGATATCAATGTTGTCCTGGCACTCATCAACAAGCTGATATTGAGGATAAAACACCCGATAATCAGCAATTTCATCCTTGATCAGACGCGACAGATTCAGTGATGTCAGCGCCTCCTTGTGAACAGCAGCTTCCAGGCTGCTGGCATGACTGACACTGTCCAGTAATACGCGCATAAACCCGATGCTTTTTCTTGCACGTTGCAGGTATTTTTCAATTGGTGCCTCTGCTGCACGTCGTTCAATCAAATCCAGTGAAGTATTCATACCAACTGTTGCATTTTTGAGTTCATGTTTGAGAAATTTAGCCATGTTTTCCAGCCATTGAATCCGAACCTGGTTGACCCGCAGTAACTCACTGCTGCGTTTTTGAACCTGTATTTCCAGTTCATGACTGTGTTGTTCAAGCTGATGATCCCGGGCTTCAATTTGCTCCAGCATGGTGTTGAAATTGTTGATTAACAGACCGAGCTCGTCATCTCTTTCAGCGGTTAAGCGAATTGCATAGTTGTTATCGACAGAGACTTTTTTAGCAGCCTGGTTTAATTGCACGATGGGTTTTGATATTAATCGATGCAGCGATGTACTGACAATCAGGCTGAGCAAAAAACATAACACACTGATAATGCCGATCCAGCCCAGATAATGAATCAGGTTTCTGTAAAATGCATCAAGGCTGGAAATGATGCGGGTCGTGCCAATGATTTGTTCATCCAGGATAATCGGTATGGAGACTTCAATAGTTTCTCTATAGAGTTGCGGAAACCACTCCCTGAATAAATTCAATAGTTTCAGTTCTTCATCATGCGGCGGCGGAAAGTAGCTGAAGCCTGGATAATATTCAGCGAAAACCTGATTGTTTTCATCCAGAATTTCAGCATAAATTACATTTTTATTGATCTGCAAGGCTGACAGATTCTCGGTGGCTGTTCTGGGATCGTTAAATGTCAGGGAGCCGGTGCTTCGCGAACCGATAACCTCAGCCAGAGTCGTCAATTCAGTAACGATCGTTTCACGTTTGGTTTGTGCTTCATTGACCACGATTGCCGTTGCCATGATGACTATACCGATACTGGCGGTAATCATCATCATCGCAATCAGTTTGGCTTTAATCGGGATATGCTGGAGCGCAAACATAGTCAATCATCAACTGCCGGTTCAGTGTGGACGACTTTGGCCAGTTCCAGTATTTTGGAACTGATTGAAATTCCAGCACGAGTGAGGGCGCCCGGATTGATTTCAAAGGTTATTCTGTCATCTGATTTGACCAGTGTGATCATGCCGCCCTGGTTTGAAAACCCCTGAATATCGCTGACTGTGAGAATCGGCTGATGACTGAGCGAATCGATCACTTGCCTGATTCTCATTTTTTCTGACTGGCTGACATACAGGATCTGACATTCAGGTAGTGCATCATCGGCTAACAAACCGCTGTCAAAAATCTGTATTCGCAGTTTTCGTCCTTTGATGATGCGGCCTTCATACGAATCGACAACGGTGCGACTGAATGGATTTTCACCAAATATACAGAAACCCAGTTTATCTGCCCGCTGATTTGGCAGTTCCGGCCAGTGCGTAAATTTGCCAAAACTGAAACTGTACACCGCTTTCATGGTATTTTCGTCAATTCCGGCTTCAGTTGCCTGTGCGGAGAACAGCAACTGGAGGCTAACCAGTATTAAAACACCAAGACAATTCCAGATCTTCATGCATATCACAGATTCAATGCATTAAAACGTCCATTTGCCCTGAACATAAAATCTGCGTTCAATCTGTACGGCAAATGTCCCGGCTGTTTCATTCAGATATTCAAGGTGTTGGGGATCGTTAAGATTTCGTCCAACAACTGACAATTCAATGTCCGGATGGGGTTTCCATCCCAGTCGTACATCAACTGCAAAATAATTGTCGACTTCAGGCAGGTCAGGGGAGGGAAAGACTTCTATATCGGCGATGGAGTCCACATAGCGCAACCAGATATCCAGTTCAACTGCATAAGGCAAATCAATTGAGCTGCGCAGAGATGCCTGGTTTTTTGGATCTCTTCGATTGCCGGTTGGGAATGTTTCAAAAAACTGCGGATTCAACTGTTTGAATGACATATCCAGATAGCTGTAATTGGCCTGAACGCGCAACCAATCAACGGGGCGCCAGTCGGCAGTAAATTCCACACCCCAGGTTTTTGCTTTCTCACCATTGATGATGGTGATTGGGATTGTCCCGAATGGAGTCGGGGCACCCGGTTCAACAAAAATCAATTCATCATAATCGTTATAAAATCCGGCAATATCAAAATAAAATGCATCGGACAACCAGAATCGATAACCCGCTTCATAGCTTAAAACAGTTTCAGCATCAAAATTGGTACTACCGTTAAGCACTGCGAATGGATGGGCTGGAGAAATTCGGCCAAACTGGATTGTTGTATGTCTTTCAGCAATAGATGGAACTCTCACCGCTCTGGATACAGAAGCCCAGAACCGATGTTGTTGACTCAGTTTCCATAACAGCCTGAAACTGGGTTGGTATTGAAAACCGCTCTGTGAGTGATACTCGAGTTTTGTGCCGGCTGTCAGTTGCAGACGATTGTTAAACAGATCAATTTTATCCTGAACGAATCCGCCGATCAGATGCAATTGCCGATTATTTGGCGAAACTGACACAAACGCTGTCTCTTTAAACTGTGTGGAACTGAATCTGTAATTCATTCCCCAGGTAAATTCATTATCATGTGGCAGCGCCAGTTCATGCTGAAAATCAAAGTCAGCAACATGAATACGTTCGTTTTTAAATTGGTCTTCACGACGAAAATGGTCGTAATACACTTGTGTGGTAAATCGTGAGGCTAGGGATTGTGAATATTGCCAGCGAGCCAGAATATTCCCGCCTTTGGTTTGAGCATTATCCTGAACGACAGGTTTTGCTAATGAATTGACAGACTGTGCAATAAATGTTTCATCGATACCGCCGTCATAGATATCAGCCTGGGTCATCAGATTGTGATCGGCTGATGGCGTCCAGTCCAGTCGGAATCCGCCACGCGACATATGCCAGTCATCACCGTTGTTGTTGCCTTGTTGATCTTCAAAGCCGTCCTGTCGAAAATACTTGGCATAAACACGTGCATAACCTTCATCACTAAACTGCCATCCATAGCGACCACCAGCTCCACTGCGATCACCGCCAACAGCTGTCAACAGGCCGCCTTCGGTATTTGTTGAGTTTTTTGTAATTATATTGATGATACCGTTCACAGCATTGGCTCCCCAGACGCTGGCACCCGGGCCTCGGATAATCTCGATGCGTTCGATATCTTCAATAATGCGATCCTGTACTTCCCAATAGACACCGGAAGAACTCGGTACGTACAAGGTTCGTCCGTCCATCAATACCAGCAAATTATTGGCAAAACGGCCATTGAAGCCACGGGCGGTAACTGCCCATTTATTGGCATCGATACGTGCGACATGCAGACCGGGCGCCAAACGCAGTGCTTCTGGAATGCTGTTAACACCTGATCTGCGAATGTCTTCCTGACTGATCACAAACACAGCTGCAGCCGTATCAGACAGATTTTGTTCTGACCTGTTTGCTGTTACCACTTTGCGACTCATGAGTTGTTCAATACTCAGATCGCTAAGCTGGCTGATTTCATCGGCTGCAATCAGGTTGGCACGCAGAGCTGAAACGATGAATAAAAATAAAATCACCTTGCGCCAGCCAGTCGGTGAGAGAAAGGTGTTGTCAAGGATACAATTGAATGCAGACATGATCAGCCTCTTGTTCAAACAGAGTTACCTATGCAGTTAGCCTTCAATAGTACCATGCAGGGCTGGAGCGGGTTAACTGCTCACGGATAGTTATGTTTACAAGTGCAGTTCGTTCACCAATGATCAGTTGCTAATCACATCTTGTTTTTTTTAAACACAAAGTATTTACCTTTGTATGACGTTTTGAGTCATGGATTCAAGTCAGAGTAGAATCCATGACTGTAAATAACAACACTTAATTTGGTTTAAAGTCATCAATTTTAACTGGCTGACAATTGAGAGCATCGATGTTGTGCGCCATTTCCGTTTGTATGCCCAGATTTTGAATACAATTACCAGAAAAATAATTAGTCAATAGTCGCGCATTCAGGGCTGACTCATCGAGCAATACGCCTTGAAAAAGCGGGGCACCCATTGCGTGTCCATTAAACTCCAGTCGGGTATTGATAATGCGGGTACTATGAGCATTGGTGCGGATACCTCCCATACCATTGGATTCCATACGAACTCCGTCAATCAGCAAATCATTACTGGTATCCCATAACACCGGATCACCTGCGTCGACTGGAGTCGAGTCTCCAGGTCCGAGAACATTGATTCCCCAGCGTTTCGCCTGGCTCACTAAACCATCTCGAATACGCCAACTGTTCGATGCATATCCAATTCTGATATTGTCCTGCTCATTGGTTGAAATATTGCTGCCATTGATGAACACAGAATAAGAATTTGTGCCGGACACTCCTGTAAAAAAATTACTGACACGGATGTTATTTAAATACACAATATTCAGGTTGGCCAATGCAATACCTGTCGAGTGAGGTGCTGACACTCTATCTCCAGAACTATAAGGACCATACATATCAAGATCGGCAATTGTCACATAACTTCTGGGTTGTTCCTGACACACCGAGATGGCAATCCCGTCATGACTGAATGCTAAAATTCCACTGGAACCAATGCCTGTTCCTTTCAGTGTAAACCGGGATGGAATTCTGATGCCTGCGTTTAAGTGACAGGTTTTGTCAATAATCAGCGTACCGGTTTGTCCAATTTGAAAGATCAGATTCTGGACTTGATTAACATCATTGCAATCACCCGGTATCTCATCGCTAAGGCGCACAACGCGTGGCCCATTACCTCCAGCAGGGCAGGCAGGGCCAGCCAGTTTAAAATCAGCTGCAATGGCTGACTGGCAGCACAGCAAACCCAATATTAAACCGTGTTTTATTCGTCTGAAATGTGATTGTGTACGGACTTTGTTTTTGATAGTGATATGTTTCATAATTTATGACCTGTTACTGTTTGCTATACAGACGATTCGCCTGATCAGCATTTAGGGTTTGCTCAAATAGACAAGTGTTATCTCTTCACCTGATTCATTCACGGATGACTCGGCATACATTTCACCGCTGAAGATTTCTGAAGATGCCATGGACTCAAGCCATGCAGTTTCAGCTGTGCTGTCAGTATGAATTAATTCCACTCGACAAACCGATTCCCTGCATTCAAGTGAATGGATGGCTGTTTCTGTGTTTTCAACTTCACTTAACATGGTGTTGATCTGGACATCGAGCTGCATTTTCCAAGTATCATCGACAGCTTCCTGCAACATGGTCTGATCATAACTTTCAACAGGATCAAGTTTGGTCGGCTCAATGGTTTCCACCCACTGTGACGAGTCATGTTCTGGACCATGTTCGGGCCGGGCCAGTTGTGTTGCATGGCTGTTCTGGTGTTGCAGCTGTATGCGATCTGTCTTTTCAACAAGCATATGCTGCTGCTTTTCAATACTGTCCAGACGTATGACAAGTGTGCGAAGCATGTCTTGTAAAGTTGTCATATCACTCTGCTTATTGTCATTGATTGCCTTGGAATCAGACTGTTCAGGTGTGTTTGCAGTATGACTGGGCTTATTCAATGACAGTGATATATTTAATCCGGATATTATGATTAAAATAATAATCATCAATACAAGAAAACTATTTTCTTTGGACACATTTAAATAATCTGATAAAGTCATTTTAAAATTCCAATACTATTTAAATTATATAAACGACCGCATAATTGAAATTATGCGGTCAGTATTTATTAAATATGCATGCTTATGGAATAAAACTTCCGTTTGGAAAATCAATTCCTGAAAACATTGGACTTTGGCTGGTATTTGATCGGGACATAACGACCTGAATCATATATTGACCGGAAAATGCCAGGTCATGCAATGTTGGTTGAATCTGAGCTGTATGAACAGCAATATTGACGTTGTTTGAATTCCACAAAGGACCAAAAAACAATCCGCCATTTGTACTTCTGCGCTTTAAACACGCTGTCAAAGCAGATTGATTGCCAGTTGCGTCGGTATCGCGATACCAGACGCGAAAATGGGTTAAATCATTGTCATTTGAGTTATCAGAAACTGTAAATGCATTCAAAGGCATCGGGCAGTTAAAAATAACACCACCGGTAGCGCCTGATCGAAACATCCAGCTACCATTGGATAAGTAAACTTTATCCGCCTGTACTGAATTTGACAGTTCACAGGCACTGGCAGGAATAGTTGTTGCCACAAGATCCTGGTCACTTGCAGCAGCAAATCAACTCATACCCAATAAAACAACTTAAGCAATACCAACAACTGATGGTTTGATCCAATGGCTTATATGGCTTTTTTTCAATGTTTGATTAACTGTTTTCATTTTTTAACTCCTATCGTTATATACAATTGAATAAATCTTCAAGAAAGTATTCTTCTCGAAGTCGGATATAATGTATCCGGATAACGATGAAACTGCTTGCAGCTAAAATGAATATTCGATGATGAAAAATGAAGGGCTATGAACACTGGTCTTTGGAGATGACTGTATCGAAACTTACAACAACTGAGGTGATCAGCTGTTTACATGTTCACAACACAGTATTTCAATGGCTAAGACATCGATAAAGTGACTCCATAAACTTTGAGAAGAGATGATGTCTATCAGTCATCCACTGATTTTAAATTGACAAGATCATGCAATCCGCAAAATTAATCAATATTCTGAGCATCATTGGATTGTGCGTGTTGGTTGCGGCCTGTTCGTTCAAGACAGTGTATAACCAGCTGGATTCCCTGATTCCTGCATATGTCGAAGGTCTGGTGTCTTTGGACGATGTGCTGGAGGATAGACTTGAACAGCGTACTGAAGAACTCTTGAACTGGCATCGAAGCACCCAGTTGATACGCTATGCAGACTGGTTGCAGGAGATACAAGTCGATTTGTATCGGGGAATCACATTAAACGATATCAGGCTTCATGCTTCAAACCTGGAAACATTCTGGTATTCGATTGTCTTGAAATTGAATGACGAAATGATTGTGTTGTTACCGCTGTTGAACAGCAGTCAGCGTGAGGAGTTATTTGAAAGCATCGATGAAAAGAATGCGGATTACAGAAATGAATATATTGAGATCAGTGACGCTGAAAAAATTGAGCAGTTTTCAGAGCGTATGGTTGATTCGTTTGAAAACTGGCTGGGTGATCTCGATGATGTTCAGTTGACACTGATTAATGCAACTGCCGCTCAATTACAAAGCCATGCCGGATTGAGGCTGCAACAAAGAATCGAGTGGCAGCGTCAAATTGAGATCATCCTTGAGAAAGCGATTACTGACGATGAGAAAACACATCGCTTGCGTGTGTTTTTTGATGAGTTTGGTAAACACATCAGGGCAACTCGAAGCAAGGCGAACCAACAAAACCGGGACATGTTGTTTGAGTTGACCTTTAACATTTTGAACCGGATCAGCAAGGATCAAACTGATTATTTTATGACTAAATCCAGTGATTATATCCGTATGCTGACAGAGCTGAGTGAACATCGATAAGCGGTCTTTATAAAAAACTGATTATTTTTACTGGCAGATCAGAAGGCTGTCTCTGTTCAGTTTTGATCTGTCTCACAATCCCATCGCTGATTTCGCAAGTCGGTGTTTCAACCAGGGAATTCGATCCAGGGCCATCAGGCCAAGACTGCGGGTATGGCCAAGCAATTGCCAATCACTGCTGAATAACCAGATCAGGCTGTTGGTAATATCAACAACTCGCTGATGATCGGATTTTCTATGTTCGGAATAGGTGGTCAATAGTTCGGTATTGCCAGGGTCTGAATTTGAAGAGTCGAGTTCACCGAGCAATCTGGCCAGGCAAGCGGCATCTCGCAAACCCAGGTTAAACCCTTGTCCGGCAACCGGATGAATCTGATGGGCGGCATTGCCAATTATTGCAATTCGGTTGGCGATCATGGATTCACTGAGTTGGAGTTGCAAGGGAAATGCGTATCGCTTGTCAATCAGGGTTAACCGTCCCAGGCGAAACCCGAACGCATGTTGCAATTGCTGGGTAAATACTTGCTCTGATGCTTGCATCATCGCGTGTGCAGTTGCTGGCGCCAAGGTCCAGACCACAGAATAATTACGGCGACCCATTGGCAGAAAAGCCAATGGACCGTTTTCTGTAAAGCGTTCATAGGCAATGCCGTCTACGGGTATTTCGCTGTGAACCCGGGTGATGACAGCGGTTTGGTCATAATCGATCTGGTGGCTGTGGATGCCGAGTTGCTGCCGGATCAGTGAATTGCCACCGTCAGCAGCAATCAGCAAGCGTGTCTGCCTGGGTTCATGAGAGCCGTCAGCATGTTCAATTTTAACGGTGACAGCCTCCGGGCTTTGTGATTGATGTTCAATGATTTTGGCCGGAGCGATGACATTGACAGTTGAGTCTTGCAGTAATTCGGCGGTTTTCAGGTCCAGCTGGCGAGCTTCCACGACATAGCCCAGTGCATCGACACCTTCATCAATGGCATTGAGTCTGGCTTTGCCCAGAAACCCCCGGTCAGAAACCTGTATGGACTGAATCGGCTCGGCTGTATCGCTGACTGTCTGCCACAAACCGGATTGTTGCAGAATGGTTTTTGAACCATGCGCAATGGCCAGCACCCTGTCGCCAGCAGGGGAATGTTTTTTTTGTTCTGTTGACTGCTGCTCGACCAGGCTGACAGCCAGCCCGCTGTGCTGGAGCGCCAGTGCCAGTGATCCGCCGACCAGACCACCGCCGGAAATAATGACATCATCGATGTGATTCATGATGTGGGCATCTGTGGTTGAACAATTGATAATTCGGTGATGGATTGTCTGATTCGAGCGTTGACATATTGAATACGATATTCTGTTTGGTCATGTAGTCATGTGATGCATTATCCGGCACACATGGATTCGACATCAGCAACTGATTTGGGAACATTGGCAGAGAGAATTTCATGGCCGCGTTCTGTAACCAGGACATCATCTTCAATGCGGATGCCAATGCCTTTCCATTTTGAATCAACCGCAGACTGTTCAGATATATACAATCCAGGTTCCACGGTGAGAGTCATGCCTGGTTCGAAAATACGCCATTCATCGTCAATTTTATAATCCCCGACATCATGTACATCCATTCCCAACCAGTGACCGGTTCGATGCATGTAAAACATTTTATAGGCTTCTTCCTCAATTAACTGTTGTTTATCACCTTGCAGCAGTCCCAGTTTGATTAATCCGGATGTCAGCACTGACACTGCTGTTTCATGCGGAACATTCCATGAATTGCCGGGATAGATTTGTTCGATGGCAGCGACTTGTGCATCGAGAACCAGTTCATAGAGACTGCGTTGAGCAGTATTGAATGTTCCATTGATGGGAAACGTGCGGGTAATATCCGAGGCATAGTATCGGTATTCAGCGCCAGCATCGATGAGTAACAGATCGCCGTCTCCTAATTGATCATTATTGTCGATGTAATGCAACACGCAAGCATGATGGCCACCGGCAACAATAGAGGTATACGCCGGATTTTGAATGCCGTTACTCATGAATTCATGCATCAGCTCCGCTTCCACATGATATTCATAGAGACCCGGCATACAATGGCGCATGGCTCTGCAATGTGCTGCTGCAGCAATTCTTGCGGATTCGCGCATATTGTCAATTTCCCAGGAACTTTTAATCAGGCGCATTTCGTGTGTGACATGTTCCAGAGAGACAATTTCACTGGGTGCGTGAACACCGGTTCGGGTTTTCGAGCGTAACTGGGCAAGCCAGTCAATCAGGCTCTGGTCGAGCTGTTTGTTGCGACCCATGGGATAAAACACCCGCTCCTTGTTTTCCAGCATGCCGGGCAGAATGTCGTCAACATCGTCGATGGGAAATGCATCGTCTGCATTGAAGTCTCCACACGCGCCTTCCAGGCCAGCATGTTGACCCGTCCAAACCGCTCTGGTCTCATCGAATTCACGGCAAAACAAAATGTATTCACCTTGTTCGCGACCCGGTATAAAAACAGCTAATGCGTCTGGTTCTTCAAATCCGGTCAAATAATAAAAATCACTATCCTGGCGAAACCGGTATCCGGCATCGTTGTTGCGAATCACCTCGCTGGCACCCGGAATGATCGCTATGTTGTCATTCCCGATCAGATTCATCAGGTATTCGCGCCGTGAACTGAATTCAGTCTGGTTCATAACTGCGTTATCAATGAAGTGTAGGTTGTGTTGCGGGTTGGTTGAGTTCGGCATAAATCAGCTGTACACTGATTTTGATATACTCGGTAATTTCCATTAAAGCCTGTTCATCGTCTTCATCGCTGACTTGAGGGTCGAGTTGCACGATGCGCGTCAAGTCCAGCAGAACGGTCTGGATATCTTCCGGCCATTGCCGGTCATCACCCTGAAATCCCAGTCCGTACAGAAAACCCTGAACCCAATGGCTGACTGCCATGGCGCGCGTAGTGGACGGTGCATCGTCATCCGGTAACATTAAATCAAAATCAAATTCCTGACGCGACAGAATTTCAGTGACTTGTCCAAACAACTGTTCCAACATGTCTCGATCGCGTGAATGGCTGATGCTGAAATCAACAGTTGACAGCCAGTGAGTGAACGAATCTTCCGGTCTGGCGCAGATAAAACCGGTGATCATGCCATGTATTTCAGACGCTCCTTCCAGGTTATCAGCGGATTGTATGAGTAATTCGATATCTTCGTATGAGGGGTTTGCTGGTGACATGATTGAATGTGTTTTTTAAATTCAGAAAAATTATACTCATTAAAGGGTGGACCAATCATACAGAATCGATTAATCTGTGTTAATCCATTATCATCAAGTGTTATGCTAAGACATTGTCTGGCTTGTTAAATCATGTTGTTAAGAGGGTTCCTGCAGTGTTTGAAGGTAATGTAGTTTTTTCTGGCATCAAAGTATTTTATATTGTTCGGTAAGCGTATAAAAAACCTATAAATATCAATCTTTAACAGTTTTATTGTGGCTTAATTAATGAGAGTTCACGCTGCACGAGTTTGGAAACTTCAGTATGGAAAACGCTTCTCAAGAGATTGAACAGCTGGCAGAGAAAGTCGATGAATTGATCGACAAACTCTTCAGCCTCGAAGAAGAAAATCGTTCATTGCGAAACATTAACGATGATCTCCTCAAAGAGCGCTCCCAGCTCATTGAAAAAACCACACAGGCAAAAACCCGGGTTGAAGCTATGATAACCCGTCTCAAAGGAATCAACCATCAATAATGTGGCAATGAACGACACAGTAACGACAAACGATTCGACTCGACGCCCGGTTCGCATTACGATTCTCGGTAAGGAATATCATATCGTCTGCCCCCAGGATGAAAAAGAGGGTTTGCTGGAAGCTGCCCGTCAGCTGGAAGATAAAATGGATGAAATCCGTAACTCAGGCCGCGTTTTTGGTGCTGAACGCATCGCAGTTATGGCTGCCTTGAATGTTACGCATGAACTGATTCTAAGCGGTAGAAATATTAACCAGGATGTGGTTATTGAACCGGAATTCCAGGACCGGATTGGTCAAATCAATGATCGGATAGCTTCGGTATTGGAAACACTTGACGTGCATGATTAATCGAGGTCATTCATTGATTTCTGAAGCTTTCCCGGTTTGACCTAGGAGCCTCAAGATCTCGCTGAATAGTGTATTGCGGCGTTAACAGTGGGCTTAAAATGCCCACATTCTCCAGTATGCTGTGCTTTTTCGCCTGGCTTTGTCTTGCACTCCCTCTATTGATAACGTTCTTAATCAGCTTCCAAGATAATCGAGCACTAATCTGTGCAGATGGTTGCATCAGGTTTCCAGGAATTCAATCATGGCTGTGTGCTCATTGTTGGATGGCATCAAATATGGCACGTCTATTGCTCTCTTAAAATCAGTTAAAAAATCTGCTTTTTTGTGATTATTCAGGTGGTCACATACCTCAACTCCATTGTAAAATGTGTCTTCCCTGCAGCGTTCGATCGTCAGCTGGGTTTTTCTTGAGCCTAATTACTAACCCGGGAATGTTGATGTTTGTAAAATGCGCAAGCCCGCCCTGTAGCGGGAAGCCTGACGTGCAATCTCTTTTCCCACTTGAACCTTATGGTTCAAGAGCAAAAGCAGGCACGGCGTATGCGGGGATTCTTAATATTTATGGTTTAATTTCTGATTCAGGATTTGACCGTCCTGCCTTTTGTAACCAACCTCTCGATTTACGTCAATCACGCTCATCGCTTTGAAATTATGAATTACTGGTTAATGAAATCTGAACCGGGTGAATTCAGCATTCAGGATTTGCAATCCATGCCTGACCAGACTGAACACTGGGACGGAGTGCGAAATTACCAGGCGCACAATATGATGCGCGATGAAATGAAAATCGGTGACCAGGTTTTCTTTTATCACTCAAATTGTGAGATTCCCGGTATTGTCGGAATCATGAAAGTTGTCAGAGAGAGTTATCCTGACTTTACAGCGTTCGATCAGAACGACAAGCACTACGATCCCAAAAGTGATCCTGATAACCCTCGCTGGTTTATGGTCGATATTCAGTTTGTCAGGCAATTCAAACGCACAATTGCCTTGTCTGAGCTAAAGCAATATCCAGAGTTGAGCGAGCTGGCTCTGGTGCGGCGTGGAAATCGTTTGTCGATTATGCCGGCTACCAAGGATCAATGGGAATTTATCTTGTCGCTGGAATAGCCATTCAATTGTTACCCAAATCGTAGTCACCCTGTTTTCAATACTGATCATTGATAACCGGCAAATAACCGATATGCTGAATTATCTGTTTCTTCTGTGTAGCGGTATCCGAGTTGATCCATACATTGCTGGAACGCCGGTGTGTCCTGTTGACTGATCTGTATACCCAGCAGAACCCGCCCGAAAGCAGCGCCAAGGTTACGGTAATGAAACAGGCTGATATTCCAGCGCCCGTTTAAAGCAGTCAGAAAATCCATGAGCGCTCCGGGTCGTTCCGGGAACTCAATGGAAAAAATGCGTTCATTGCTGCTTGAAGGCATATGTCCACCGACCATGTAACGAATATGTTCCTTGGCTAATTCATTGTCTGTCATATCCAGTGCAGACAACCCGGCTTCATTGAATTGAGCAACCAGCTCTCTGCGTTCATTGATATGGTCTGAAATAGAAACGCCTACAAAGACACTGGCATTGTCCGGGTCAAAATAGCGGTAATTGAATTCAGTGATGTTATGTTTTCCGAGTAGCTGACAAAAATCCAGAAAACTGCCGGGTTTTTCCGGTAGCGTGACTGCCAGCAATGCTTCCTTGTGTTCACCCAGTTCGGCACGTTCAGCAATGTACCGCAAGCGGTCAAAATTAGTATTGGCGCCGCTATTGATGGCAATCAGGTGTTGATGACTGACTTGTTTAGTTTCCACATACCGTTTTAAACCTGCGATAGCCAGGGCGCCAGCAGGTTCGGCGATGGCCCGGGTATCATCGAAATTGTCCTTGATTGCGGCACAGATTTCGTCTGTATTGACACAAACCATTTCATCGACCAGGTGTCTGGCGATCTGAAATGGCAACTCCCCGGCTTGTTTGACAGCGACACCATCCGCAAACAGGCCGACCTTGTCAATGATAACCCGTTGACCGGATTCAATCGCACGCGTCATGCACGCGGCGTTATCTGGTTCAACTCCAATAATCCTGACTTGCGGACAGACGTATTTGATATAAGCGGTGATACCGGCTATCAGACCACCACCACCGACGGGTATAAAAATGGCGTCTATGGTCCCGCTTTTTTGGCGTAACAATTCCATACCAATCGTTCCCTGACCGGCGATGACATCAATATCATCGTATGGATGTATAAACATTTTCTGGTTGTCACCAGCCAGTGTCATTGCATGCTGATAGGCATCGTCATAGCTGTCACCAACAATCACAGTCTGCGCCCCGTATCGACTTACAGAGTCTATCTTGATGGATGGCGTGGTTTTGGGCATGACAATTGTTGCGGATATACCCAGCTTGGCCGCTGACAATGCTACACCTTGTGCATGATTGCCGGCTGATGCAGCGATAATGCCTTGCTGTTTCGCGTCAGCGTCCAGTTGTGCAATTTTGTTGTAAGCGCCTCGCAGTTTGAACGAAAACACCGGCTGCAAGTCTTCGCGTTTGAGGTAGATATGATTATTGAAGCGTGATGACAGAATTGGCGCGTGTGTCAACGGCGTTTGCTCGGCAACTTCATAGACTCTGGCCTGGAGGATTTTCTGAACTGTACGTTCGATAAGTGTCTGATCAGATTTCAAAACGTCGATGTCGAACAATGAATAGAGGAGGGTGTATAGGAAGATGTGAGCATGAAATGGTACACAATGAGATTTTGCTGACAGACAATTCTGTCATGATCAGAGCAGGGTTTTGATTTTGGGATTGACCGACAGAACAGCCTGAATCAGGATGGCCAGCGGGATGGCAAAAAACACGCCCCAAAATCCCCATAACCCGCCAAACAGCAAAATGGAGACAATAATGGCAACCGGATGCAGATTGACGACTTCCGAAAACAGTACTGGCACCAGGATTGTACCGTCGATAACTTGCACTACCGAATAAGCGATCATCACATACCAGAACTGGGTTTCCAACCCCCATTGCAAGTAAGCGACGATGACGACAGGGATGGTCACTACGGTGGCCCCGACATATGGAATCAGAACAGACAACCCCATGGCCACAGCCAATAATAACGAGTAATTCAATCCCAGCAGATAAAAACTGATAAAACTTGCTATTCCCAGCAGTACCAGTTCCAGAAACTTGCCACGAATGTAATTGCCGATTTGTATATCGACTTGTCGCCATACCTGACGCACCAGCCGTGGATCTCCTGGGAGATAATGCATCATCCAGCGCAGGATCTGGTCCTTGTCTTTGAGAAAGAAAAATACCAGTAATGGAACCAGAACCAGATAAACAATCATGGAGATTAAGCCAATCAGTGACGAAGCAGAGATGGACAGAATCTCCTGGGTAAAGGCAAACGTCTGTTTTCTGATGGAGCTGAGTATTTCATCGATTTGTTCAGTGGTCACAAATCTGGGATAGTGTTCAGGAAGCCTGACGATGACTTCCTGGGCGCGGTTGAAAAGTTGGGGGAATTGCTCGATGAATTGTTCGGTTTGCTGATAGAGCAACGGGATGATCGCGATCAATATAAAGGTGACCAGAGTCAGAAACAGCCCGAAAACAATCAATACTGTCGGGAATCGCGGGATTCTGAATTTTGCCAGTTTGGCAATGATGCCATCCAGAAGGTATGCAATCACACCGGCAGCAAACACCGGCATCAGTATATCCGACAGTGCCACGACAAGGATACATCCGATAACCAGAAGAATCGCAAGAAGCAGGACATCTGAATCGCTAAAGACCCGCTCCATCCATGACTTGAATTGATCTTTGTAACTTGAAAATCTGGATGACATTATTGTATTTATTCAGGACATTGATATGCCGGTTAGTGTCGTTTTCAAGGCTTTCTGTGATTCGTTGAGACGAGTTCACTTGACAAGACAAGCAATAACATACCAAAAACTGCATCGTTTTGCAGTGTTATCGCACAATAGTTATTGAATCGCTGTGAGTCAATTGGTCTGGATGACAGCTCACCAAAGGTATGCAACAACCGCTGAATGTATTAACTCAGGCAAGCTGCAGCGCAAATACACCAGGTTGTTCTGGTCGGTATTAGTTTGGGTCCGGGGAAGCGGAAGGATTGAGCAGTTGTCGGTATTGAAGTAATTTCATTGTAACCGGCGAAGACTCACTGAAGCGCTTTGAATAGTGTCTGGCGGATAATGACTGGCGTTGTTTATATGACAACCCGATACCGACCAGGCCAAGGCCAACCAGACTCAGGGAAATAGGAGCCGAGATACCGTCACCGATAGGAAACACTTCCGGGGATCGAATTGTCGGTTTCAAAAAGTCAAATTGTTTCTGGTTGCTGTCACGGCTGCTAATCAGCTGCTGTACACCACCAGTCAAGTCTTCAATCCGGGTGAACGAACCGGCAATGGTGTGGTTGGGTCTGGTGATGATCACAAATTTATTATTCCACGGATTGTCCTGTTGACTCTGTACATCAGTGTCTAGCGTCATTGCCGATAGCGACCATAGTCCTGATTGATCGGCACCAGTGTTGAGCTGCGATAATTCTGCGATGTCAGATGTGCTTATTCCTGACAAGTTGGCGTCATTGTTGCCGGTATCCCAGTTGATAATGACATGAATTTTTACCGGCATCAGCTGTTTAACATATACCTGACCCTGTTTGGTGTCGGTGTATGCGTTGGTCGTCGAGTCCGTCCTGCTTAGAAACCTGGGGTGATAATACTGAATATGTTGATCCGGTTTAAGCGTTTCAATGTGTGTCAATTGCTGGCGATTAAAGCGATCCACCCATTCTGCAAACGACTGACTGCTTTGCATCAGGATGATACCCAGAACCAACAACTGTACGGCATGTTTTTTCGGTAGTCGTGCCATGTTTTATTATCATCATTAAATGATTTATCATTATTTCTAAAGTGAGCAATCGATATGCCATAACATAAAGTTTTGTTGCAAAACAAATGTCTGAATCTCAATTACACGCAGTGTGTTTTATGAATTTGAATGGTTGTCAATACTATTGACTGTATCAAGCAATTAATAATCATTAGTTTTTATCATAAACAGGTATGAATTCAAATAGTTTTTTTAATTATGTTGTTAACAACTGAAAACTTTGATGAACTGACACTCTGTTTCGATGATAAATCATAAAATACTTAGCCGACAGTTGACTTGATGATTAGTTGTTGAATAACAACACTCTGCATTTTATTCCACATTTTATCCACAGGAATTACCCGGTTGATCACAGTATATTGTGCTTGACATGTCATCAATGCACACTCTATAGTGTTTTTCAGACTGGGCAGGTCGATTACTGGGAACGCTACATCAAGTCCTGATTCCTGAAGCAAGGTGTCTGTCACCCATTACTCAGTCAATAACATCGATATCGATAAAACCTCGTTATTTTCAATGATCCGGGGTCCGTTCACGGAAACCGGGCG
>JAHZJL010000138.1 GCA_022600935.1 Gammaproteobacteria bacterium | reverse complement strand
ATCCAATATCAACAAGGCCGGTCTGGTGATGCCTGTTGAGGAAGGCAATCCTTTTTCCAGAATTATTGTCGAAAAACCGATTGGTAAAGATCTGGAAAGTGCACGGGAAGTTAACGCCACGCTCAGCAGAAATTTCGATGAGCATCAAATTTATCGCATCGATCATTATCTGGGAAAAGAGACAGTACAGAATATTCTGGCGATGCGGTTCGGCAACATTATATTTGAACCACTGTGGAATGCCCGATACATCGATCATGTGCAGATTACCGTTGCCGAGTCCGAAGGTGTGGGCACCAGGGCAGGGTATTATGATGGCGCTGGTGCATTACGTGACATGATCCAGAATCACATCCTGCAGTTATTGACCCTGATTGGAATGGAACCACCATGGAGCATGGATGCAGACGTGATCCGCGACCACCGACAGAATGTTTTGAATTGCTTGAGTCCGATTAGCAGGGAAAATTTTGATAAACATGTGGTGCGTGCTCAATACGGCCCCGGTTTTTTGAATGGGGATGATGTCGCTGGTTACCGGCGTGAGATTGGGGTTGCACAGAATTCAACAACTGAAACCTATGTTGCGATCAAATTGTTTATCGATAACTGGCGCTGGGCAGGAGTCCCATTCTATATTCGTACCGGAAAACGCATGCCCAAGCGAGCCAGTGAAATCGCTATCCAGTTCAAAAGTGTTCCGCCGATTCTGTTTAATGCAAACCAGGAGCGACCACTGGAGCCCAATGTTCTGGCATTGAGTATTCAGCCTAACGAAGGACTGTCCCTGCGTATCGGCAGTAAATTACCGGGAAACAAACTCAGAATATACCCGGTTAAAATGGACTTTCTATATGGTTCGACATTTGGAGAACAGTCCCCTGAAGCGTATGAACGATTATTGCTGGATGTGATGGCGGGCGATGCGACATTGTTTATGCGGCGTGATTCAGTAGAATCTTCCTGGGTATGGATAGACAATATTCTTGACACATGGGCCAGCAGCAGCAGCCGCTGGATTCCAGAATACAGTTCCGGTACCTGGGGTCCGTTGGAAGCAGATCGTCTGATCGAAACTGATGGCCGCAAATGGCGATTGCTATGAGAACCCAAAAGCTCCAGCCTGAAATATTTACTCACTCCTCCAAAAATCCATTTCGCATCGCAGATATTGGCTCGGAATTAACCGGGCTATGGACTCAGTTCAATGAAGACATCAGCGAAGGCAAAACAGTCATGCGTGCCTGCATGTCGAATCTCATTATTTATTGCGATAACACAGAGGAACTTGAGCGAATCGGACAAGACATTGCTCTGGTTGTCGATATCCATCCTGCACGGGTTTTGTTGTTAATGGGAGGAGGAAACACCGGCAAGGAAAAATTAAATGCCAGGACGACAATTTACTACCAGGCTGTGTCCGGTGGGTGGCAGGTCTGTGCAGAACGTATCGATGTAATATCCAACAAGGAATCCCTTGAATACCTGCCTTCTGTCGCTCGCTCGCATATTATCGGTGATTTGCCGACGACAGTGTGGTGGGTATCGCGGCAACCTCCTCCAAAAATTCCTGAAGTTTTCAAAGAATTGTCTGAGCTGGCTAATCAGGTGATTTATGACAATATCGGCTGGGCAAATCCCTTTACCGGCATTTCCATGATGACACGCTGGGTTGCGGCACGCCAGGATAGTCTGATTGTTTACAATCTGGCCTGGCGGCGTTTGACTGTTCTACGGCGCTTGATCAGCCAGGTACTGGATCCGAAAGTTGCTCCTCATGCTCTGGATGCCTTATATGAAATCAAGCTGCAACACGGCCCACATGCCTTACCGTTAACCTGGTTGCTGATCGGCTGGCTGGCATGTCAACTGGGATGGACGGTAGACACGGGCAAACGTGTATCGGCTTCGGAATTGTACTGGCGATTTAGAAGAAATAATCAGGAGATTAAAGTCAGCGCACAACGATTACCTGAAGGCGAGCCTATAATTTACGAAATGATGTTCAACTGGAAATATCAAAACAAGGATGGCTGTGCGTGTTTTAGACGTTTGGATGATGAACGGATAGCAATCGTGGAAGAGGTATCGACATTGCCAGCGCGTGTTTTCAGCGCCCAACTCCCGCAACGGGCAACCATGGTTACATCGCAACTGGCAAGAAGGGACCGCGACAAATTCTTTGAAAATGCCTTGATTGCCGCCAACCGGATGACAGACAGTTTTTGAGCTGTATTGTCAGTCACCTGGTATCACCAGTTGCAACCATAACTGTTTAAGCAGGCAAGTTTGGGCTGACGAGAGAACGTTCAACAAACCCAGCTGATCGTAAACATCACTATGCGATATCGACAGGCCAACTATATTCGAGTCGGTGTTGTAAATCTTGATACCGGAGACAGAGGTTGCTCAAAATCAGGTTTTTCTCAATGGTATTGAGTTACTTTTTTTCAACAGCGCAAAAAAGTATTCAAAAAACGTCGCCTGGCAAGCGTCTGATTCCTGCGCTTCCCGCAGTCAATGGGAAGGTCGGATACTTGATCCTATCGTCATTCAAACAACCCGACCTTTAATCCCTTTACATGCTTGCCCTGCTCTGGACAATTGCAAGGGGAATTGAAAACCCGGAAAAATATTGTAAATTGTAGGTTTGATCAGAGCACCTTTATCAGACAATGAAACATAAATATAAACAACAAGCGATGGAAAATTCGAGAACAAGAGGTCTGTCAGCAAGAATTTAAGCAATAAAGTGCAAAAGACCCGGAAGTTCAACCAATTGTTTTATTGAAAGTTTAAAGATTAATGCTTTCAAGCAAGTCCGGCTGCATTGTTTCTTTAAGTCCGGATTACTTCGTAGAGCCCAGGGTAGTGGGGGGAAAGCTCTTTTTCTGGTTCTGTTAGGGCTTTGAATTCATCGCTGTTAACAGCATTGGCAAAGTGCTCTGCGCTCTCACATTCTGCGATATTGACGAGACCGAATCGAGCCCCGGGTGTAACAGATTTATGGAGTCGCGTGGAAATGAATCCGGGTTGAGACCGCATATAGTCTGCCGCCAATTCCCAATACCGAATTGCCTCACTTTCCTTTTCGACTGGAAACTCGAACGAATTGATCAGTATGATACTCATGAGATTCTCCTTTTGAATGTGTTATGAAATAAATCAATTGACAGGACACTGTCAATTTTAAAGCAGCAGTTATATACACAATAATGTTTCGCAACTAAACAATGCGAATACTTTAAAAATTAAGATGTTGTCCCCAAGGCAATATAATTGCTCTTAACGTATACTTTCTATACGTTAGACGAATCAGGTGTGTTGCGGTGTAATTTTCCAGTCATTCTTAACCCATCCCGCATATTCATGCTCATCAATATCAAGTTGACTGCACCTGCAAGCAACTCGATTCCTTGAACACTATAAAATTTCGTATCAAATAATCCGACAGATGCCCATTGGTTCAGGAATATTGCGCATGGCAACAATATCAGTAAGCTGTTTGCGGCAATAAATGGCATGCGTTTTTGCTTGCCATCTATCAAGCGACTTTTCCCGTATCTCGCGCAGGCAAAACCAGTTCCACCTGTAATGGCTATTACAGGAATCAGAATAAACAAACCGGGAGTAACGATTAAACTTTTGACTGTAGAAATTGATTTTTCTGAACCGAAGAGTTCAACTAAAATAGTCGCGGTAAAAAAGGACGCGATGCAGAACAATGCGACAATTGCTGCAACAAGGTGTATTTTGCTCTTCATTGGTTTTTTTTCTGAGGCAACGACAATATGTTGTCATTGTAAAGGTGTCTTTCAATTATGTCAACATATTGTCAATTATTCATAGAGCTTTATAATGAAACACACAGCCAAAGGTAGTTTGCTTACTGACATCATATTAGAAACATTTAAGTTAAATGGTTTGCTGGTATCAGAGGGTGACCAATTGGTGAAAAAGTTAGGTTTAACCAGTGCGCGCTGGAAAGTTCTCGGCGCATTATCAAGTGGACTGGGACCAATGACAGTACCGGATATTGCTCGTGCAATGGGGCAATCAAGGCAAGCCGTGCAAAGACTATCCAATGAAATGGTGAAGGATGGATTGTTGATGACTCAGATTAATCCTGGCCATCAACGTGCAAAGTTTCTGATACTGACTGACCATGGAAAACGTGCGTATGAGAATGCAATGCAAAAACAGATACCTTGGGTTAATGCAATCGCCAGTGAGCTCAAAGAGGCGGATTTAGAAGTAACCTCATCTATATTGAAAAAGCTTATTGCTCATTTGGATACATAGCGTCGAATTGACAGGCTTCCTGAGTATAAATTAGTAGAAATCAATGCGTCGGAAAACTTGTTTTATCAAGGTATAAGCTGGTCGATGCTCTGATTTACCTGTTTTCTTTGGTGGTTTTGTTGGTGCGTTTAAACAAGTTGAGTCGTTAGTTTGAGTGACGCTGATAGTATATGTTGAATCGGAATGCAAACAGTTAACTGCACTTAGAGTCCTTTGAAGCTCGAATGTATACAGTATCCTAATGTCTAAGTTTCAACTATTCGGAACAGATCATGTTGCAGTGTTGTGCATAGTGGTTGTTGTCTCTGTTGTGATCATACGAATGCGGTTAAAGCTGATAGCTCCTGTAGATTCGATGATTCGTTATCTGATTGCAATTGGTTTATTTCTTATTGGTGCCTCAGGATTGATTGCAGCTTATCGGATAGGAGTTATCTTGATTCCGCTGAATTTCTGCGATCTGGCGTTGTTTGCGTCAATTCTGGCATTGGTCACTCTAAAACCCTGGTTGTGTCATTTATGTTATGTGTGGGGTTTGGCGGGTACGTTGCAGGCGTTGATACAACCGGATTTATCGAAGCCGTTTCCGGACTTTTGGTGGTTTCACTTTTTTTTGTTGCACGGAGGCGTGGTTTTGAGTGCGATATACTTGGCTGCTACGCAACGCATACATCCGTCCTGGCGAACTGTGGGTTGGTTGATTGTGATCACCAATATCTATGTTGCAATAGTCATTACGATCAACTGGATGTATGGAACAAATTTCGGTTATCTTGCGCAAAAACCAGCTCACCCCAGCATTCTCGATTATCTGGGTGAGTGGCCGTATTATCTGTTATCGATGGAAATCATCGGGATTGTCTCCATGATTATTCTGTTTTTGCCATTTTCATGTTTCAGAAAGCAAATAGCGCGTTAATCAACTCGTAATCCTGATAATTCTTCTGGTTCTGCTCGACTCATTAAATTTGATCATCACTCCAGTTCAGGGAGCGATTGACTGCTTTGTGCCAGGTTGATTTTAAATGGTTCATTTGCTCGGAAGGCTGCTGACAGTAAAATCGACGATTTTCTAACCATAATTCAGATAATTGTTGTTGCGTCCATATTCCACTCGCAAGACCGGCAAGATAAGCTGCCCCCAGTGCGGTAGATTCGAGTACCGTGGGTCTGCTGATCGTCAGCGATGAAATATCGGCTTGCAGCTGGACCAGTAGATTGTTGGACACCGCTCCTCCATCGATACGCAGTTCATTGATCGAGATATCAGCATCTTGACGCATGGTCGACAAGATATCATCAACCTGGAGACAGATGCTTTCCAGAGCAGCACGGCACAGATGAGCGCTGGTTGTGCCTCTGCTGAGTCCGAATATTGCTCCGCAGGCATTTGGATCCCAGTATGGCGCTCCTAAACCAGTCAGGGCCGGAACAATAACCACACCTCCGTTATCATCGACGCTATTGGCCAGTGCTTCACTGTCGCTGGCGTCTTTAAATAAATTCAAGCCATCCCGTAACCATTGAATCAAGGCGCCACTGGTAAACACACTGCCTTCCAGTGCATAAGTGGTTGTATTGTCGATTTGCCAGGCAATGGTTGACAATAATCTGTGTTTTGAAACAGTGCGCGTGTTGCCACTGTTCATTACCAAAAAAGAACCCGTGCCGTAGGTGCATTTTGTCATGCCCGGTGTCCAGCATTGCTGGCCGAATAGAGCAGCCTGCTGATCTCCGGCAATCCCGCAAATTGGAATATCCGGCTCCAGGGCAGGGTGATTCGTCACTCCGTAGTGTTCACTGGACGATTTGACTTCCGGTAACAGTGAAACTGGAATATTGAATAACTCCAGTAAATCAGTATCCCATTGTAAACTGTCGATATTAAACAACAGGGTTCGGGATGCATTAGTGACGTCAGTGATATGCAGTTTGCCCTGGGTAAGATTCCAGATCAGCCAGGTATCAATTGTGCCAAATGCAAGCTGGCCTTGTTCTGCTTTCTGCCGGACCCCATCTATGTGATTAAGTATCCAACCGATTTTAGTGGCCGAGAAATAAGGGTCAAGAAGCAAACCGGTTTTTTCTGTCACAAGCGCTTCATAGCCTTGTGATATAAGTTGTTTACAGTAATCTGCTGTACGCCGGTCTTGCCACACAATTGCATTGTATACAGGCTGGCTGGTGGCTCTGTCCCAGATTAATGTGGTTTCCCGTTGATTGGTAATCCCTAAAGCTGCAATGTCGGTGTTTTTCGACAGTGCTTGTGATAACACAGTTTGCAGAGTTTTATATTGAGTGTCCCAGATTGTCAGAGGGTCGTGTTCAACCCAGCCTGGATGAGGATACAGTTGTTCAAAAGGCAACTGAGCCTGTGAGATGGATTGTACCAGGTGATTGAATTCGATGCAGCGTGAACTTGTCGTGCCTTGGTCCAGCGCTAGTATTGATGCCATGATGAAATGTGAAGTATGTTGATTGAAGGGAGCAATTTGATACAACAGTTATCTGATATCGGTATTCATTATACTCTGACATTGTGTTATTTCACACACATCGAATGTGATATGACTCGATAATTATTGTTTTCATGATCAATGATTATCTGTTAAACGATTGAAGTTCAAATTATTCTGATTGTTTCAATCAAGAACAATGGTTTTAAGTATAATTTTTAAATCAAAATAGTATTTATAAAACATAT
>JAHZJL010000137.1 GCA_022600935.1 Gammaproteobacteria bacterium | reverse complement strand
CATCGGTTTTCCATCGCCTTTTTTTGTTGATTTCAGCGAGGAAGTTTACTCAGGTGGGTCAAGTTTACTTTGTCATTAACGGGTCAGTTTTACATTGTTGGTGACAAATATTCAGGGAGCGGGCGATTGAACTAATACTTTCCCCGCTGACAAGATGACGCCGTCTGATTTCGGCAATGATATCCATGATTAACACTCCAGAGTTCTCCGACAAAATATCGGATATTAAACAATCCGGGGTGGAAACTTTTCAACGCTGTTTTCCCCGGAATCCTGGTAAGTTTTGCACGCTGTTTAACATAACAGAGGTGGAAATGCCGTTATCAGTCCTCTGGGCGCTGTGTTGGATTAATAAAATTTCGGGCATCTACTTTATTCAAGATGCTTCAAGTTCACAATAATATGATAAAATGTGACTATAAGATAACCTGAGAATGACATCATGGTCGCTATTTCACCTAAAAATACAGACCTTTCAGACAACGTGCTATGCAAAGCGTTGTTGAATGTTCAACAGCAGCTGGGTATGAATCAAACCGAGCTGGGGCAGTTGATCGGGCTTGATCGATCGTCGATCAGCCGTTTGCAGAAACGTGGAGCTCTTAATCCGGATTCCAAGTCGGGTGAGCTGGCGACTTATCTGATTCGCATTTACCGTGCTCTTTTCGTGCTGATGGGTGGCGATATGACAGCGATGCGTCACTGGATGGACACTCACAACAAACACTTGCAGTCCATACCCAAACAATTGATGGCTTCTGCTGAAGGACTGGTTCGCGTCATGCATTATCTCGACGCGATGCGCGGTAAGGTTTAGCTGCCAAGCATGGAGCGATTATGGCAGACATGCGATGGCGTCACACACATCAATACTCTTCAAACGCGCGGAGTCCGCATTGTTGAATCGCAGGAACAGATAGCTACCATGTCGCTGGTGGATAGCAGTTCTGAGCAGGCGATACTGGAAGAACTGCTGGAAACCAGCAAACCGCCCTGCCCCGATAACAGCACAAGTTACCATTATCTGATTAAAACTCCGTTTCGCTATCCACCTTTGCGCTACGGTTCTCGCTTCGGGCTGGCTTCGCAGACTGGTTTGTTCTACGCGTCTCAAGCGCTGGAAACTGCATTGACTGAGTGTGCGTATTATCGGCTGATATTTCTCTCCGGCATGGAAACGCCACCAGACAAACATATCATTACTGAACACACAACGTTTAAGGTCAGCATCGAAACCAGCCTGGGCATTGCGTTGAATCAGCAACCATTTGATTATTATCAAGCATCAATCTCCAATCCGGTTGATTACTCAGTGAGTCAGCAATTAGGCAGCGACATGCGTGATTCGGGTGTTCAAGCATTTACCTACCATTCTGCCAGAGGGTCTCAGCCGGGAATCAATATCGGGATTTTTGAAATCAGCGCAATAAAAAGCAAAAAGCCTTATGGGCTGGAAGAGTGGCTGTGCTCTACAGCTAACGATGCTGTGACGTTTATCAGTAAACTCAGAAAATCGACTCGCTTCCATTTTGGAATCGATGAATTCCTTGTTGAATCACAGCTTCCGTCACCTGCGACCTGAGTCATCAGCACAACGATTTAGCGCAAAAGCTCAACTCATTATTGAGTGACTTCGTGTGATTGATGGTTGTTAAGACGTTTTTGCAGCCAATGATCAATTGTGCCCAACACTTCGTCAGTCAAATCAGGATTGGAAAACAATTGCTCGTGATGACTGGCATTGTCCAGTTTCAACACCTGATTATTCGGGTGATTGACTACAGTCTGCTCGGCAAAATCTTCATTACCCCAGGCAGGTGTAATTGGATCACCTGCTGCATAAATCAGCAAAAAAGGAACACTAAAGGTGTTCATTTTCCGTCTGAAAGCAATCACTTCTTTCTCGATACCCAGCACAAACCTCAATACGTTACGTCTGATGATATATGCATCTTGTCTGTGAAGTTTTTTTTGCGGCTCCCAATCAGTCAAATAATCGACCACCCATTCAGGCGTAACAGGCGAAGACCATTCACGAATCAATGGCAATGACAACAGCTCGATAACCCCGTCAACAATTGGAACACATATCAGAGCAGTGATCTGATTGAACAGCAGAACCGGCAGCGGTTCGCGATGCGGCGTTAAAAAATGCTCATGGATGTGATAGGTAAAGTCAATAAAAGGATTCTGCAACACACCTTTCCAGCCGGGTACTCTGGTGACAGAAAATGCTGGCCCGGTGAAAATAATCCCGTTGATTCGATTGGCGATTGCATGGTTATGATCATTGCCTAGCAGATATGATGCTGCAACCAGCGAACCCAGACTATGAGAGAGAATAAATACCGGACTCTGTTCATGGTTTCGCTGATCACATTGTTGAATGAAAAAAGTTAAACCCAAGTGCAAGTCAGCTCGCATCGGTTCAAGATCATGAAATTGTGCCTGAGTCAGATATGCATCACTGACATCATACTGTTCCGACCCTGAGCGTATCGACTGGTCCGCTTTGTAAACTATCGGATTGCTTAACCCGTGACCGCTAAGATCAATACCTCCCACCACAAAATTTTGCGCGAAATGTTCTGCAATATACTGATAACGACCAACGTGTTCGTTCAAGCCATGCACAATCAACAGACACGCTTTTGTTGTCGCTGGTTTTGGTGATTGCAGGATACGAATATGCAGAGGCTGTTGATGACCTGAGCGGGCAAGCCGGAACTGCTCACCCCAATGTGGATATCCGTGACGGGCTATCCGGGTATGACTGCACCCGGATAATAGACAGGCCAATAAAACAACAAGAAATACACCATATTGCTCAAGATTAGCGTTGCTGGGCATTACTCGTCGTCAGGTCAACGGTTTCAGTCGAAAACAGGCGTTTTGCTATGACTGCTGTAAACCAGATACAACCGCGTCACCCATTTCGCTGGTGCTGACAGTACGGGTATTGTCAGATGCGATGTCCGCTGTTCTCAGTCCCTGCTTAAGAGCCTTGTCAACGGCCTGGTCGATACGATTCGCCAGCCCGGCTTCGTCAAAGCTGTAGCGCAGCATCATGCTGACTGACAATATAGTAGCCAGCGGGTTGGCGATGCCTTTGCCACTGATATCAGGAGCAGAGCCATGGATGGGTTCATACATGCCTTTGCTGTTTTCATCCAGAGAGGCTGATGGCAACATGCTAATGGAGCCTGTTAACATGGCTGCGCAGTCCGACAGAATATCACCAAACATATTGCCTGTGACCATGACATCGAATTGTTTGGGATTTCTGACCAGTTGCATGGCGGCATTATCGACATACATGTGCGACAATTCGATATCGGGATATTCTTTGCCGACCTCAGTCACGACATCGCGCCACAATTCTGTACATTCCAAAACATTGGCTTTGTCCACAGAGCACACACGCCGGTTACGCTTTGCTGCGATTTGAAAAGCATTGTGGGCAATGCGGCGCACTTCGGATTCGGAATACACCAAGGTATTGAAACCCTGTCGCTCGCCATTTTCCAATGTTTTAACGCCACGCGGCTCTCCAAAATAGATACCACCGGTCAGTTCGCGCAGGATCATGATATCCAGCCCCGAGACCACTTCAGGCTTCAGAGTCGATGCAGCTTCCAGTTCGGGGTACAGCAGTGCCGGACGCAGGTTTGCGTATAAATTCAATTCCGAACGCAAACCGAGCAACCCGCGCTCCGGTCTCACTGAATAATCCAGTGGTTCCCATTTCGGCCCGCCGACTGCACCGAGTAAAATCGAGTCCGCATCCCGCACCAGAGCAAGGGTTTGCTCAGGCAGTGGTGAGCCGGTTTCATCATAAGCTGAACCTCCAACCAAACCGTTTTCCAACTCCACTGCAAACCCGTAGTTATCTCGTAAACACTCAATCACCTTAATTGCTTCGTTGATAATTTCAGGGCCGATTCCGTCACCAGGCAAGACCGCAATTTTTTTAGTCATTCTCACTCCATTTTCCATTTCAGATTGATTAACATGCGATCATGGATGATAACCGCGCCAAAGCCGACCTATTCTACGAAGCATCACGCCGTGCGACAATGTTTTTTTGTTATCTAATTGTTTTTTATGGCATAGTTTGAATGGTTTAAAGGATTGTTTTAAACAAGTCCAGTCTGGTTCAGGAACTCATTCAGGTCATTGTTGATCGAAGTGGTCAATAAGCACTTTACAGCATCAATGCTTTACGATAGTTTCGGCTATTAATCGGGTATTACCGAACTCGATTGTGCTTAATCACATGATATTTCATTACACAATAAAAAGGGAGCGTATGAAACCATTCAAACGTTTAATCATTACCTTGTTCACACTGATGACAGTGTACTCGGCACAACCCGTTATCGCCGCCCAGTGGTTTGGCAACACTCTTGACGCCAATGCCTCTCTGGCGCCAATGCTGGAAAATGTATTACCAGGCGTGGTCAACATAGCCACTTCCGGAACTGTATCCGTTAACCAGAACCCCATGTATAACGACCCGTTTTTCAGACATTTTTTCGGTGTGCCACAACAGCAACGACGCACCCAAAGTATCGGTTCTGGCGTTATCATCGATGCCAATGAAGGGTATATCATTACCAATAACCATGTCATCGCCAATGCCGATACCATCTTTGTGACACTGAACGACAAGCGCAGACTCAAGGCCAAGTTGATCGGCACTGACCCGGAGACAGATGTCGCTATTCTCAAAGTAAAGCCTGAACGTTTAACCGCAATTCCTCTGGCCAACTCCAGCACTTTGAGAGTTGGTGATTTTGTGGTGGCAATCGGCAACCCGTTTGGTTTGGGGCAAACTGTTACTTCCGGCATTATTAGCGCACTGGGACGCACCGGACTGGGTATCGAAGGTTATGAAAACTTTATTCAAACCGACGCATCAATCAACCCCGGCAATTCTGGTGGCGCATTAATCAATCTCAAAGGCGAATTGATTGGTGTCAATACTGCGATTGTCGGGCCAAGTGGCGGTAATGTTGGGATCGGATTTGCTATCCCGGTGAACATGGCTAAACAAGTCATGCAACAACTGCTCGAACATGGCAGTGTCAAACGTGGGTTGCTAGGCGTTCAAGTCCAGGATATTACTCCGGATCTGGCCGAGGCGCTTAATCTCGATTCGGTTGAAGGCACCGTGATCTCGGCTGTCACAGAGGGTGGCGCTGCTAAAAAAGCCGGTTTAAAACCCGGAGATGTGATTTTAAGTATCGATGGCAAACCTGTACTCAGTTCCGCAAACTTGCGTAATGCAATTGGTCTGAAACGAGTTGGTGAAAAGGTCAAAATTGATGTGATCCGGGACGGACGAACCAAAACTTTTAAACTCACGATCAGAGAATCCAATGAAACTGTCAGCCAGTCAAACGACGCGCCCTTATTACAAGGCGCAGAATTTTCCGAGATCCCTCGCCAACATCCATTATACCGCCGCATAGACGGTGTGATGATCTCAAAGCTGAAACGCGGCAGCCGAATCTGGCGATCCGGTCTCGAACCTGGTGATATTATTGTTTCTGCAAATCGCCAGCCAGTGACCTCTGTCAAGCAATTGATGACAATTGCCCGGCAGGCGCGTGGTGAACTGTTGTTACGCATCCAGCGCGACAACCAATCGTTGTTTGTGGTGTTACGTTAGACTGATAAGCTGTTCAAGATCTCACTGAATGGCGTGTGCGGCGTTAACAGTGGACTCAAAATGCTCACAGACTCCAGTATGCTGTGCTTGTTCGCCCGCTGTTGCTTCGCACTCCAGGCAATGACCAAGATCTTCAACAGGCTCTAGGAGAATGCCTGGATCTGCAATCGGCAATAGACTCCAGGCAATCAGACAAACACCGGGAGCAAATCCATTTTCCGGTGTTTATACCAATCAATTAGATTAATACTTTGAATATAGCGGCAGGAAATAGCGCGTTACCCGGCTTGTTTCTTTTTGCTGGCCGCATTAACGCTGGACACTGACACCAGATTGGCGTGAACATCTTTCAACACGCCTCCATACTCTACCCGGTTACGCCCGCCTCGTTTGGCATCAAACAAAGCTTCATCGGCCTGACCGAGCAAAGTACGGGCTATTGTATCTCTGGACCCTGAAAATTCTTTGGGTGTGAAGGTTGCGACCCCAATCGACACTGTAATCGAAATTTTCGATTGATGACCGATATCAATCTTGCGCCGCGCGACGGATTTACGAATTCGCTCTGCAACATCGATTGCCATTTGACTGGTGGCTCCAGTAATCATGGCAACAAATTCCTCACCACCATATCGGGCCAGTACATCAGCGCTTCGTAATTGCGGACGCATCATCTGGGCAATATGCTGGATCACTATATCCCCGCTCTGGTGACCGTAAGTGTCATTAACCTTCTTGAAATAGTCGATATCCAGAAACAGGCAACTCAAACTGTCTCCGCTGCGCAGAGCTCGGTCAACCTCTTCACCCAGACGCTGATCGAAATAACGGCGGTTGTTGATGCGCGTTAACGGGTCGATAAAACTGGTGCGTTTTAACAGTTCGATACTGATGGTATTTTCAAAGCACACTCCGGCAATCAGTGCCAGACGGTCCAGAAACTCTGTACTTAAAGCCGTGGAAAACCGGTCGTTATCCTGACTGCCCAGGGCCATGGCTCCAATATAACCGCCGCGTCTGTAGAGCGGCAGAATCGCCAGACTTTTGGGTAAATCCACGAATTCATCAGAAAAGAAAAATTCATGCAAACCGGTTTGAAAAGGGCCGACATAGGCCCGGCGAGCCTTGCCAAACAATTGTTTCAAAACAAGTTCACTGTCAAGAAACAATAAATTGGGGCGCTGGTTGACAAATAAATGATCGTCTTCCAGATAGCTGTTCAGCTCGTCATTGGTATCCAGTAACACCAGGCTGACAATATCAACTCCAAACGATAACAAGGAGTTATCCAGAGTGAATTCGATTAACTCACTCAGAGAGGTACGGTATAAAAACTCCGCTTCCAGATTTTGTAACTGCTTCCATTTTTGATCATTAACCTGAATCCGGTTAACCAGCTCATCGATATGACTGTCCAGTACCGCCAGCTCTGTTGTAAAGGTTTCCAATGAAGCCACCCGCTATTATTCTTGGTTTTTGACTCCTAGCATATCAAATAGTTCTTGCTCTGTCAGAACCTGGACCCCAAGTTGTTGCGCTTTTTTATATTTGGAACCCGGATCGTCTCCGGCAACCACAAAATCGGTTTTCGCTGACACACTGCCGGATACAGTCGCACCTTGATCCTGCAAGGCTTGTTTGGCCTGGTCTCTGGTCATGGTTTGCAATGTTCCGGTCAGTACAAACCGTTTGCCTTGCAAGAGCTGGCTAACGGTTTCAATTTGATCAGGTTGCGGCCAGTGAATACCTGAATCCAGTAATTGCTGGATTACTCGCAAATTATGTTCCTGCTGAAAAAACAGCACAATATGGTGAGCGACAACCGGGCCGATATCATCAACCTGCTCCAGTGCCTGTTCATCACTCTGCATAATCAATTGCAAATCAGCGAAATGGTCTGCAAGGCGCTTGGCTGTTGTCTCACCAACTTCTCGAATACCCAGCGCATACAGAAAGCGCGGTAATGTCGTGGTCTTGCTGGACTCGATCGCTGCCAAAAGATTCGTTGCTGATTTCACACCAAAACGAGGTAATTTGCTGAGTTGATCCAGCTCCAGCGTGTAAATATCGGCAATTGTGGATATCAATCCGGACTCGATCAGTTGAATAACAATCTTGTCGCCAAGCCCATCGATATCCATTGCCTTGCGTGAAGCAAAATGCTTGATCGCTTCGCGTCTTTGTGCCGGACAATACAAACCGCCGGTACAACGAATCACCACTTGTTCATGTTCCAGATCGGATTCACATTCCGGACAGTGTTGAGGTGCAATAAACGGTATGGCGGATGGATCACGTGATTCAACGATTGAGTGCACCACTTCCGGAATCACATCACCTGCGCGGCGAATCACGACCTGGTCACCTTCGCGAATATCTTTTTGCTGCAACTCCTGGAAATTATGTAAAGTGGCATTGGTGACAACCACCCCGCCAACAGTCACCGGCTGCAAGCGCGCAACCGGGGTCAATGCTCCGGTTCGACCAACCTGTACATCGATAGACAGTAATTGTGTGGTGGCCTGTTCCGCCGGAAACTTGCGGGCAATTGCCCAGCGTGGAGCTCGTGATACAAATCCCAACTGCTTTTGCAAATCAAACTGATTGACTTTATAAACAATACCGTCAATATCAAAACCCAGAGTAGCGCGTTTCGCCTCCAGCTCCTGATAATAATCCAGACAGCCTTGCAAGCCTTCTACAAGCTGAATTTCACTGGATACCGGAAACCCCCAGTCACGCAAACTCTGTATCAGTTCAAACTGAGTCTCTGGTAATAACTGTTCTGGAAATACGCCATAGCCATAGGCGTAAAACAGCAAGGGACGTTTGGCAGTAATACTGGAATCAAGCTGGCGTAAACTGCCTGCCGCAGCATTTCGGGGGTTGGCAAACACTTTCTCACCATTGTTCTGGGCGTTTTGATTGAGTTGTGCAAAGCCCTGATTGGAGATAAACACTTCACCTCTGACTTCAAAACGGGAAGGTGTCGAGGCGGGAACGGACAAAGGAATGGAACCAATGGTGCGAATATTGGCGGTGACATCTTCGCCATTGAAACCGTCGCCGCGGGTCGAGGCCTGAACCAGTGTTCCATTGTCGTAGATTAAGCTGACCGCCAAACCGTCCAGCTTGGGTTCGGCAACAAACTCCAGTGCCGATGCATCGATATCGGTGCGCTGTTCGATACGCTTGATAAACGCCTCGATGTCCTGGTCGGAAAACCCATTTCCCAAAGACAGCATTGGCACCTCGTGCTGGACCTTGGAAAATGCGTCAAGTGGAGCAGCACCAACCCGTTGAGTCGGCGAATCCGCAGTTTGTAACTGAGGAAACTGACTCTCCAGTGACAGGAGCTCAGTCATTAAGGCATCGTATTCTGCGTCAGAGACAACCGGGTCGTCAAATTGATAATATCGCCGGTTATGGGCTTCAATCTCTGTTTTTAATTGATCAACTCGCTCAATACTTTTTTTATCCGGTGGATGTCGATCTGATGTCACAATTCACCTAAATTGAAACGTCAATAGTCTATCAACCAGTTGCGCAATTTGCTCAAATATTCCTGGGTAACCGGCTGATGTTTGTCATCCAGCATTTTTCCGCCAAGATCCTGGTAAAGAACATCAGCACATTCGACCATTTTGTCAAAAACCAGTAATGGATTTTCCAGCGTATCCGGCTGCATAAACAACGACAACCCGTCCGATTCAAAATACGTCATTTGCTCAGGTATTGTCCCGGGTTCCCGGAGATTGGCAACGCTGAACATTTCCTGTTTTTTCTGATAATCATAGTAATGATAGATATCCATCGAGCCATAACGTAAACCAGCTTTGGCAAACACATCCGTCAATGCAGAACCCTGATACGACGAGTCACTTGGTGCAAGCAGGTGCAATACAATAACAGAAGGTAATTGCTCGTGTTTTGCCGAGTTAAATGATTCCGGGTCCCGATCCGGGTCTGGTTTAGGCTCTTTTAAAGCAGCCTCAATCTCGCTCTGGGAATCGATGATTGTCTGCCCTTCACTGTCATTGAAAGGGGCAAGGTATTCTTTGTTTTTATAATTTTCCAGTTCCTCATCATCCAGATCGACTGTTTCGTCATTTAATGCAGCGATTAACTCATCTCTGGCATGATCTGAGTGATCTTCGCTCTGTTCCTGGCGAGAGAAACTACTCACTTCAAAGTGCGACGGGTCTTGAGCCGCATAGGTATGTGCAATTAACTCATCATCAACCTGACCCTCTATCGAAAAATCCTGATGGTTGAATTCAAGATCGGGATAGTGATCATTATCAACATGAGCATTATGCACATAATCTGTAGAGTTTAATGCTTCCTGCTCAGTACATTCTTCAGTTTGACTACTATCTGACAAATAGTCAGCAGAAGTCTCATCCTGGTCAGGGGGTTGTCCCCGTCGTCGTCCCGGATCAAAATAATAAATCAGCGCCATTACAATCAGCCCGATAACAATGATAATTAATCGAAAAAGTTCTCTGTCCATCAACCTACCGCCATTTCTATTGCATCGTCCAGATCGACTGCGACGATTCTGGATACACCGGCTTCTTTCATAGTGACCCCGATTAATTGTCTGCAAATTTCCATGGTTGCCTTGTTATGGGAAATTGCAATGAATTGTACAGCTTTCGACATCTCTTCAAGCATCGCACCGAAGCGACCGACATTGGCATCATCAAGCGGTGCATCCACCTCATCGAGAAGACAAAATGGAGCCGGGTTAAGTTCAAAAATCGAAAAGACCAGGGCAACCGCTGTCAGCGCTTTTTCCCCACCCGATAGCAAATGAATGGATGCATTGCGCTTGCCTGGTGGTTGTGCCATTATTTTCACTCCGGCAGATAATAAATCGTTATCACTTAATTCAAGCTCAGCCCGACCGCCTCCGAATAATCTTGGAAATTTATCTTTTAATCCCTGATTAATATTATCAAATGTTTCCCGAAAACGCGCTTTACTCTCATTATCAATTTTATCGATAGCCTGCTCCAGACTATTCAGCGAATCCATTAAATCATTATATTGATTATTGAGAAAATCCAGGCGTTCGGATTGTTCCTCGACTTCATCAATTGCGGCGAGATTGACTGTTCCCAATCGATCAATCCGTGTTTTTAACTGATTCAACTCAGTTTGCCAGGTATCTATCGAGGCATGCTCGGGAACATCGGTTAAAACCGCAGCAACCTCTTCATTGAGCTCCTGCAATTGCTCGATAACAGTCTGGCGTCGGACCTGACAGGCTTGCTGATCGATTCGGGTCTGTTCCAGCTTTTCCCTGGAATACGTGCCTTTTTGTTCCAGACCGTTGCGCTGAGCGCTTAGCTCAGACACATTTTGCTCCAGCTGTTCCAGTTCATCACGAATAATTTTGAGCTTTTCCTCATGCTCTGTATTCAAATCCTGATAGCGGATTAACTCTGCCTTTAAGTGCTGTAAGGGCTCAACCGACTCGTTGAGACTGGTCTGAATTTCAACAATGCGCTGGCTGGATTGTTCCTGCTGGCGTTGGCTGCGCTGCATTTGAGACAAGGCGATGTGTTCAGTTGAATCAAGAGTCTGGAGCTTGGACTGTAATTCCCGGACCGCATGTTGTGCATCCTGATAAGCCTGTGCTGCTTCTGATGCGCGTTCAGCAACCTGATCTCTGTTGTCCTGTAACTCAGCATACTGGAATTGTCGGGTTTCGAGCTCTTCTGCAAGTTGTTGCAAGGTTTCAGACTGTTCTTGCTGATTATCGGTGAGCTCCTCAAGCTGCGTCGAAATTTCCGCTATCTCTGCTTGTAACTGGCTGACACGCTGAGTGATTTGCTCCTGGCGGGATTGCTGGCTGGCAAGTTGAGTAGTTTTATCCAGCAATTCGGCAGACAGCGATTGTTCCTGATTGCGAATATCGGAAGTCTGGCTTTCTGTATGCTTTAATTGTTGCTCAAGGGATTCAATCAAGGCGTCGATGTCATCAGCTTGAGTACTGAGTTGTTCCTGGGTTTTACGCAACTCTCTGAGTTCTTTTTCGCGTTTCAGAACTCCGCTGGATGGCGAGCCTGTTCCGGCCTGAAACAACCAGCCTTTGCCGAACCAGACACCATCTTTGGTAATCAGCGATTGATGATGATCCAGATCGGCAAGTACAACGCTGCCGGAATCAGCGTTCTCCACACAGAACACATGATCCAAAGCGGAATGGATCGCCCACTCGCTGTTTAATCTGGTACTGATCGGTTGTAATTCATGTTGATGCGATAATCCAGCTTTTGTGCGATGAGGTGCCGGTTCCACAAATGCCAACGCTTCAACAACAGATTCCGGTAATTGAGCACGAATCGACTGGCAGTCATCAACACACACTGCATCCAGGGTATTCCCCAATACAGTTTCAACAGCAGTTTCCCAGCCATTCTCAACGTCGATTTCAGTCACAAGGCGCGGCGCGTTTTCCAGACCCAAGGATTTCAGCCAGTCGAGAATTGTTGACTGGTCTTTGCCACTGGCATGATGTTGCAGCGTTTCGAGCGAACTGATTTTACCCTGGGTCTGCTGCAATTGTTGCTGACAATCGTGGCGAGCTGCGTGTTGATCTGCAATCTGTGTACGTAAATTCTGGACTTGTTCGGTGAGGGTTTGAATGTGCAGCTGCAATTCCTGTTGCTGTTGCTCCAGCTCTGCGCATTCCTCCGCCAATTGTTCAATCAGTTCAGAAACATCGTTGGCTTGAGCTGTTTGTAATTCCAGCTCCAACTTGTCCTTGCGTTCCTGGTGTTGGTGCAGACTGGTCTGACACTGCTCGATGGTATGCTGGCAAATAGCGTGACGGGATTGCAGATCGGAAATAGTTTCACGCACAGTTTCCCATTGCTGATTCCAGTCACTCAAAACCTGTTGTGCGCTGTTATGCTGCTCTGTGTTGTGTTCAAGCGCCTCAAGCCCATCGTCCAGTTCCGATTGAAACTGTTCCCGGTCACTATGAATCTGCTGCAATTGCGATGCATCGGACTCTGATTCCTGCGAGGTTTGTTGTTGCAATTGCTGTAATTGCTGAAGTTCTCGGTACATGGACTGCTCGGCATTCTCGGCATGAGTAATCGCTTGCCGGGTTTGCGTAACCTGGGAACTGGCCTCATAAAAAGCCGCTTGCTCCTCGTTCATCGCGGTCTGGGTTTGCTTATATGCAGAACGCGCAGACTCGATGTTCTTGTCCAGCTCATGCTTGTCGCGCATAGTCTGGTTAACAGCTTCAACGGCTTTGTCGATTAATTCCTGGTAGCGCTGAAACTCAGAGTCATAATCCTGCCAGCGCATTGCCAACAATTGCTTTTGTAACAATCGTTCCTGATCACGCAGTTGCTTGAATTTCTGTGCTTTTTCGGCTTGGCGCCGTAAATGCCCAACCTGTTTTTCAACCTCATCTTTGAGATCGATCAGGCGTTCCAGATTCTCACGAGTGTGGCGCATGCGTAGTTCGGTTTCGTGGCGACGCTCCTTGTATTTGGAAATCCCCGCTGCTTCCTCGATAAACACCCGCATTTCTTCCGGTTTTGCTTCGATCAGTCGCGATATTGTGCCTTGCTCGATCACGGCGTAACTTCTGGGTCCAAGTCCTGTTCCCAGAAAAATATCGATGATATCTTTGCGTCGGCAGCGTGTGCCGTTTAGAAAATACAGTGACTGTCCATCTCGATTGAGCTGACGCTTGATTGCCAATGAAGAATATTTGGCATACTCACCACCAACCGTTCCATCGCTATTGTCGAATACCAGCTCCACAAATGCCATCGCCACCGGTTTACGACCACCGGAGCCATTAAATATGACATCAGTCATCGCTCCACCGCGTAAATGCTTGGCCGAGCTCTCGCCCATCACCCAGCGAATCGCATCGATAATGTTGGATTTTCCGCAACCATTAGGCCCGACTATACCGGTCAGATTACCTGGAAACGCAACTGTTGTCGGATCGACAAAGGATTTGAACCCGGACAAGCGGATTTTTTCCAGGCGCATGTATAGAGATTACCTGATCAACTGGTAGAATACGGTACGGAGCATCCGGGCTATTATATTGTATTCAAATAGAAAAAACTATTTTGTATGGACATGTCCCTGACCCGGCTTCAGTAATGGTTGCGTAACAAATTGTCAACACATCAAATTTTAATCGCGGAGATTGATTAGCAGGCAACGTTTAATGACTGTAACAGACTCAAATCGCAATCATTGTATGCAGACAATCAATGTTGACATTGCCATGCACCAACGATTTAAACATGCCAGACAAAGACACAATCAATCCATACCGAAACACCACTTTATTTATCCAACAGTTGAAATCGTTTAACCAATATGACTAAAAACAGAGACCAGATACTGGAATCATTTGACAATCCCCAGACAGACACAGACTACACGATCCACATCGAAATTCCGGAATTTACATGTTTGTGCCCTAAAACAGGCCAGCCTGATTTTGCGACACTGATTCTGGACTATGTCCCGGATCGACATTGTGTCGAATTAAAATCACTAAAACTGTATGTTGTGTCTTTTCGTGACCAGGGTGCATTTCATGAAGCGGTCACCAATGACATTCTTGGCGACCTGGTTAAACTGTGCCAACCGCGTTACATGCGCTTGACCGGTCGTTTTAATGTTCGCGGCGGCATTTATACCAATGTGATTGCTGATTACCGGAAAGATGGCTGGGAACCTGCAACGCCTGTGCAGCTTCCATAGAACTGGTTCTTAGTTGCATTTTCAATTTTTACTGCTGATTATTCTGGGTTATAGTTTGCCAACCGAGCTGAAGTTATTCACTGATTAATCACTCAAACACGTCAGGATTGCCATGTCAGAATCAAAACGTTACCCGATCCCTGAATCATTCAAATCAAACAGCCATATATCAGCCGAGCAATATGCTGAATTATACCGGCAATCCATCGCCAACCCGGATCAATTCTGGAGTGAACAAGCACAACAATTCGTCAGTTGGTTCAAGCCCTGGGACACTGTCAGCACAGTTGACTACAAGAATGCCAAGATCCGCTGGTTTGAAGGCGCCGAGCTGAATGTCAGTTACAATTGTCTGGACCGGCATCTTGACACACGTGGCGACCAGACTGCAATTGTCTGGGAAGGTGATGATCCAGAGCACAGCAAAACCCTCAGCTACCGCGAGTTACACCAGCAAGTGTGCAAGTTTGCCAATGTCATGAAATCACATGGTGTGCAAAAAGGCGACCGAATCTGCATCTACATGCCGATGATACCCGAAGCGGCCGTTGCAATGCTGGCCTGTACCCGCATCGGTGCAGTACACTCGGTTGTGTTTGGTGGCTTCTCCTCGGAAGCATTGCGCGACCGTATTCTCGATGCCCAATGTGGCTATGTCATCACAGCCGACCAGGGTGTTCGCGGTGGCAAAACCATCCCTCTCAAACACAGTACCGATGTTGCTGTTGACAACTGTGATTGCGTCAAACATGTCTTCGTCATCAAACATACTGGCGCTGATATCAACTGGAATACCAGCCGTGATGTGTGCTACCACCAGGCCATGCAATCCGCTTCATCAGAATGTGTTGCCGAATCAATGCACGCTGAAGACCCGCTGTTTATTCTGTATACCTCAGGCTCAACCGGCAAACCCAAAGGCATTCTGCACACTACCGGTGGTTACCTGTTGTATGCCGCCATCACCCATCGCTACGTGTTCGATTATCATGATGGCGATATGTACTGGTGTACCGCCGATGTCGGCTGGGTTACAGGGCATACTTATATTGTCTACGGACCTCTGTGCAACGGCGCAACCACGCTGATGTTCGAAGGTGTTCCCAATTATCCAGAACCGGACCGTTTCTGGCAGGTTGTCGACAAACATCAGGTTAATATTTTCTACACTGCGCCTACCGCGATTCGCGCCCTGATGGGCCAGGGCGACGATTGGGTTAAAAATACCAACCGCAGCAGTCTGCGTTTGCTGGGATCAGTCGGCGAACCGATCAATCCTGAAGCCTGGGAATGGTATTTTCATGTGGTTGGAGACGGACGCTGTCCGATTGTTGATACCTGGTGGCAAACTGAAACCGGCGGTATCCTGATTACCCCATTACCCGGCGCAATTGAAACCAAACCGGGCTCGGCAACCCTGCCGTTTTTCGGCATCACACCAAAAATTCTGGATAAGGACGGGCAGATTCAAGAGGGTGAAGCCAGCGGGTTGCTAACCATCGATAACAGCTGGCCAGGCCAGGCCAGATCACTGTACGGTGACCATGAGCGTTTCGTGCAAACCTATTTCTCGCAATTTCCCGGCTATTATTTCACCGGCGACGGCGCCAAACGCGATGCCGATGGCTATTACTGGATTACAGGCCGCGTCGATGATGTGCTCAACGTTTCCGGCCATCGCATGGGGACGGCAGAGGTTGAAAGCGCTCTGGTAGAACACCTGGCGGTCTCGGAAGCCGCCGTCGTGGGTTATCCACACGACATCAAAGGGCAAGGCATTTACGCTTATGTCACCCTCAAACAGGGTATTACGCCCGGTGACGAGCTTCTGCAGGAATTGCGCGCCATCGTGCGCAAAGAGATCGGACCAATTGCCACGCCGGACATCATTCAGTTTACCCCTGCCCTGCCAAAAACCCGTTCCGGAAAAATCATGCGCAGAATCCTCCGAAAAGTTGCCGCCAATGAGATTGACTCGCTTGGAGACACATCAACGCTGGCTGATCAATCTGTCGTTGAGGATATTGTCAACAATCGACACAATAAAAATTGACGGAGATCTGAATGTCGAAACTGAAAAACGAAAACGAATTACTGCAAAAAGCCATAGAAGTCGCTGAAAACTATGCGAATCAACGTGGCTTCGACCGATTTAGCAAAACCGATTCCGCCAAAGACAAGGTCGAGGTTCTCTATCGTTTACTGGTTCGCGATAACCTCATTCAACCATTGCCCGTCGATCAGGAAACTCAACCGAAAATGAAACATAAACTGGCGCTATGGATATCCCGACAGTTACCAGATGATCATCCCTTGTTGAAATAACTGTTAAATCTGAACCGAGAACCTGTCGCTAATGATTCCAAGCGTCTACAGTCTTATCTCGGCTGGACTGACGCTGGCGTTGCAGTTGGTCTCATTAACCATACAGCTGCCTTACTGCTGGTAACAGCAACCATCCGCATCCAGCAATCGTTTCTGTGCATTAAAATGCTGGTCAATATAACCCAGCTCAAAACGCTCATACCGGGTTTGCGAAGCCACTAACTCAATCACTTTTTGATCCAGTTGCTGCAAAGGCCGTCCGCTGCTCATGGCCAGTAACTGGGTTTGTGCTGCACGTTCTGCAAAATAGAGATCGTCGAACGCCTGCGCCACAGTGGGTGCGGCGGTCATCACGCCATGATTGCCGAGAAACATCAGGTCTGCTTCACCCAGAATGTTGGCCATGCGTTCACCGACTGATTCTGTCAGCGCCACACCATCGTAATCATTATCATAGACAACACGGTTATAAAACCGGCAAGTCGTTTGTAATGACCAGTCCAAGCGTCCGTTTTCTATCATCGTCAATGCAGTCGCATAGGGTTGATGGGTATGCATTAACACCTTTGCTCTGGGAACCAGGCGATGAATCGGCGCATGGATATGATGTGCCGATGGCGCGGGCTTGCCATAGCCTTTCACCACTTCGCCTTTTAAATTACAAACAATCAGCTTTGATGCTGTAATCTCTGAAAAATGCAATCCAAACGGATTCACCAGATAATGCTTGCCATCATCCAGTATTGCGGAAAAATGATTGGCGATTCCTTCATGAAGTTGATTCGCAACGGCCATATGAAAAGCTGCTGCCAGATCAATACGTAATTTGTGCTCTGATGGACTCATCGCTGTTCGCCTGATAATTGCCTTCCTAAAAATGAGATAACATATTCAAAATAACTATCCACTAACACCAGGAAATTAGTTCCACACTGTTTACTTTATGCTTGTATCACAATGTCAAGATACGATACAAGCTCGGCATAAACATTCCAGCCATGGCATTCAATTGTGTCCCGGGTCTCGGTTAGTTAACAAACAGCATAGGTAACGTCACAGGAGAAAAACCTGGATGAAGAATACCAGCTAAAAGTGAAGTATTTTCTTGACAGTCACTAAATTCAAAAGGTACGCTCAAACCAGTATTCCTGAGCGAAACAGATGCCAAATGATTTGATATACCTAAAAATCAATCACTTTTAAAACATCAGTTAACGTTTTTATGCCATCTGATCAGGATATATTGACACCGTTTAACCACCACGAGGAGACCAAATAATGGATGCACGCGACATTTTGGATAATTTGTTACAGACTGGAAAAGAGCTGGTCGAGCAAGGCAAGGATCTGGCTGAGGATAAAATTGGCGTTCCGGTTGATAAATCGTCACGAAAAACAATGCTTGAGGGTGCAAAAAAAGGTGCTATTGGAGCAGGCTTGCTGGCTTTACTGGTTGGCACAGGTGCAGGTAGAGCAGTCGGTGGTGCGGCATTGAAAATGGGCAGTCTGGCCGCTGTTGGCGGTCTGGCTTATAAAGCGTTTCAAAACTGGCAGTCAGTGCATGCTGGCAAACCAGTTTCCGAAGCTGCATCAGCTGATCAACTTGACGGTGAAGCCGCGCAAAACAGAAGCGTCGCATTATTAAGAGCGATGATTGCGGCCGCCAAGGCAGACGGTCATATCGATGAATCAGAGATTAAAAAAATCAAGAAACAGCTGGGAAAACTGGAACTGGATGGCGATACCTTACAATTCCTTCAAACTGAATTAACCAAGCCTGTGAATGCTGCTGACATTGCCGCTGCCGCCGACTCTCCCAATGCTGCCGCAGAAATTTATCTGGTGTCGCGCATCATCATCAATGAAACCAATGCCCAGGAGAAAGCGTATCTTGCTGAACTGGCTAAGCAATTAGGCCTGAAAAGCACATTGGTTGCTGAACTGGATTACAAAGCGACTCAAAATCTGGCAAGCGCTTGAATGGAATGTCTGCGCGTTGACCCAGGCACTATTGTTAAATCAAACCATGTTTTCCCTGATCGATTGAATCAAACGTAATGATGAAAATATTGCAATCAATTCGATCAGGGATAGCTCCATGAGATTATTTATTCCAGTTACCTTCGCCGGTGTCGGATGTATCACCGTCGTTGTTTTTATCCCAGCGTTGCTGGCCTGTATGTAACACCTCCAGATAACCCGTGCCATTCTGAGGAGTACTGGTATCCGGTGTCGCTCTTAAAGTAAATGTAGAATTGCTTAAAACAGCCAGCGTCACATTATAATATTTGGCGGTATCGTCAGACAGCATATCCAAAACTGAAGAATTTTGATCCGCAATTAAGGCAGGTGAGCCACCTGTTTCTTTTTGATCACAGGCGGGACCGTTATAACAGGAATTGACAGTTCGTTGCCGTTCCAGAAATCCAGCAAGTTCCATTAAATCTGCTTTGGCCATGGCAATTCGTGATTTTTGCAAATGCGCCTGATACGAGGGAACTGCAATCATTGTCAAAATCGACATAATCGCCATAGCGATGACAAGCTCTGTTAATGAAAAACCCGATTGCATTGAATGCTTCATGCTTAAACTCTCCTGACACACTGGCTGACTGATATGGACTGTTGCTACAAATCCATCGTTGTCAAAACCATAACGATACGATTCTCAGGCTAAGTGTAGTCCAAGAATCATCAATCAGGTGAAATTCGTCAAATATCATGATTAAAACTGCAATTGCATGCATTGACCGTACAGCAATTGCATCAAATCGTGTCGACTTGCCATAGACGCCAGACAAGTGAGTCAGAACTTAAAGTAACACGCAAGGTACTGAAAAATTTGGAGGCTGCGGTCGGACTCGAACCGGCGTCCACGGCTTTGCAGGCCGCTGCATAACCCCTCTGCCACGCAGCCAGAACTTGAAAAGAATTGAGAAACGGGATTGGAAGACCGTTGAGAAGTGGAGCGGGAAACGAGACTTGAACTCGCGACCCCAACCTTGGCAAGGTTGTGCTCTACCACTGAGCTATTCCCGCTTACCTGTTCAGCTAGCTATTGTAACTTAATCTGCTAATCTGTCAATAGGCTCCATCTCTGAAATTCAAACACTACATTATCTAATAAATGTGACACAGCTCCTTGTCTGCTCTGTTTTTTCGACTATGCTCAAGTTGTGTAATCTTTTTTAAAAATATAACCGACACTAAAATTCTCTCTCAATAAACTGTTTTATAACGTTTTTTGATAATTTATAAAATTCAGAGGAGCCATCATGCCTCAATCATTACCAAAAATTTTTATTGCAGGTACTTTACTTGCCTGTTCAACACAGCTCATCGCTGACACAAACAATTCTTTTGCAAAGGAAATGTTTGACGACACTTCTCCGGTCATTGACTTTGAAATCAAGAATAAAGAGCAATTCAGAGATATTAATGTTTCAGTCAGCGGGCCAAGACAATTTAGCCGCAGTCAGAAATACAGGGATGGAGCACTGGACCTGAATAATCCAGAACTGGACGATGGTGAGTATCACTATGAAGTGGTTGCCGTCACAAATAAAAAAATTCCGTTAAGAAAAGACCGACCTAACAATGGTCGTGGACAAAAAGAGCGTGATTACGTCTTTGAAAGCGTGACTCAGACAGGTCATTTCAGAGTGAAAAACGGACAAATTGAAATTGCTAATCAGGACATTACTGAGTCTGATACAAAAACAAACGATAAGTGATAGGGGTCAACAATGAACAACAAACATCAATTGAAATTAACTCAACTGATCCCGCTTCTGGCTTGCCTGGGATCAGCTCCGACAATCGTTACGGCTGATATTGTTCACCTGGATGATACGATTATCACATTCAGCCTTTGCACAGGTAATGACTGTGTCAATGGTGAAAGCTTCGGCTTCGATACCATGCGCTTGAAAGAAAACAATTTACGCATGCATTTTAACGATACCAGTACCTCAGCATCATTCCCCACCAATGACTGGCGCTTTATTTTCAACGATACCTCAAATGGTGGCAGCAATTATTTTGCCCTTGAAGATTCGACTGCTGGGCGTCAACCATTCAGAGTCGATGCAGGCGCGCCTGCAAATGCACTAAGGGTGGATTCAGCAGGTGATGTTGGAATAGGTGAATCAAATCCTGTCGTAGAACTCCATGTCGCCGATGGTGACAGCCCGACTCTGCGCCTGGAACAGGACGGAAGCTCCGGTTTTACATCTCAAACCTGGGATATCGTTAGTAACGAAGCAAATTTCTTTATCCGCGATGTCACCAATGGTTCACAACTGCCTTTCAGAATCAAACCTGGCGCTGATACAGATGCTCTGTTTATTGCTGCCGATAATAATATTGGCATGGGTACGGATTCTCCTCAATCAGCATTACATCTTCGCGGAACCGGGGCAAAGCAAATTCGCCTGGAAAGCACAGACAACAATGCCATACAAATGAGACTCATTAGTGGTGTTTCCAATCATCGCCGAATTCTGGCCAGAAATAATGGAGATTCAGCGACATTAACTCAAATCCAACTTGGAGACAGCTCAATCGTTTTAGGCGGCCCCAACATTAACAGTGACAACTGGCTCACAATCAGCTCTGCAGGAATCGTAACAACGGGAGCTGGTGCCTGTAACCCAGGGCCATGTGATGCCGTATTTAATCCAAAAGAGTTCCAGGTTGAATCCATTACAGAACATGCAGAATATATGTGGAGCAACAAACATCTTTGGGGGGTTGGACCAACTATTGAAGGTGAACCCATCAATTTGACTAAGAAGACAGCAGGTATTTTGCACGAATTGGAAAAAGCACACATTTATATCGAGCAGCTCCATTCCAATATTAAGCATTTGGAAACAAGGCTGGCAAAACTGGAAACACAAGATACTAAACATCATTAAAATGAGTTATACATCCCTGGTTCCCTGTCATTCAAAAACCACTGGGAACCAGAGATGGCACCAAACTCACCTACAATCATTTAGCATTCCTGATTAATACCTTCAACATCAGGAATTCTAATTATTTCCCAAAAACCTGGCCCTATCTCCTCTTTCAAGAATATAACTCCACTCACATCAACTGCACTGGCACCATACTGACTGTATAGTCCTCATTCCCCTGACAACGGTCAAATCACACAGGGTACTTGTTTTTGATCAACAGTATGTTATAGTCTGCCCTTAAAGTTGGTTAGCATATAAATATTATATGAGTTGGCAAATTTTTCCAGCTCCAAATGCTTACCAACTGACACTATAGTTGACTGAAACATCACATCCTCTGCTCAACAAGAATCTTGACAATGCTCGCGATTGCCAAACCAAACCCTGAAGTCATTTTGCAAGAACTTGGTAACGAAGCCGTTTTGTTACATCTTCAAACTGAGCAATATTACACACTGGATCAAACTGGTCTCCATATCTGGAAACTGCTATCTCAACATGGCGGCAACAGAATGACAGTCATAGCCAGTATGCTCAACGAATTTGATGTGGACGAAGTCACAGTTACAGCTGATGTGGACCAACTGATTAATGAGTTTGTGCAGGAAGGCTTGGTTAATGTTAGCAATTAGTTCACTGCTCACCCAGAATAACCACCACCTTCGATCAACTTACTTCATTGCGTTGCAACTTTCAGTCGGCATACCGATTACTCATATCGTTTTACTAAGCCTAGGATACGCACGCACCAGTCAGCTTTTGACAAGAATGATAGGTAATCCCAAGCCACAAAAAACCTCAGATCCAGAAGCGTTTGCTAAAAATCTACGTCGCCTCATACGCAATTTACGTAAACACCATCCGCTTGCAGGATCGTGCCTCTCTCTTTCTCTTTGCCTTTGGTGGCTGCTGCAACGGAGGGGGATCAAAACTTCGCTTTGCATTGGTACAAACAATTCGGATGACTTCATGGCACATGCCTGGCTAGAATTAGATGGCCATCCACTTAACGCAGGAGCAAAAGTGAGACAGCGCTATGCAACATTCGATAAGTCTTTTACACCTGGATATAAAACGATTGCATAGTAAACCACCAAGACAAAAACACTTTGTTTATTCTGGAATAAGAGAGCCAGCCAATTTCTAGCATTCTGTTTTTGCTGACAACCAAAATAGGAGATATCAATATGCCAAATGCTGATGATAAACGAAAAAACCCAACAGAGAAAAAGCCTTATCAACCGCCTGTGTTAACCAAGCAAGGTTCGCTGGAGCAAGTCACTCAAGGTGGAAATGGAGGAGCAGCTATGGACCCTCCTAATAACAGCTCATAAATAACACACTGAATGAAATTTAATCGACAGGTACAGTTTTTCAAAATGCAGACCAGTTGGGTTTTGATCCGCTGTACCTATCTTTTAACAAACATGACCAAATGATTCATCAGATAACTGGAAATTTTGCTTTATTGAGCAACTCTTGAACACCCTTTATACAAAGGCATAGAGCCTATCTAATACCGTTCGAGAGCCACACTTCCATTTCACACGCATCTGTTCATTTTCCGAACAAAAAACAATCACAATGAGTAACATCTTCGGCATTTATAACCTGGATAATCGTCCTGCCGAAAAATCACGACTGCTACAGATGAAAAACGCCTTACTGTCTACAGGGACAACTGGCGATCTTGTTTATCTCAATGATTCAATGGGATTGGGAGTGACAACTCGAATGAACACGAGCAAACAGTCTATTTCTGAATCACATATGGTACAGCAAATTGTTAATCACTTAGCTTGCACGTCAGCTGCACGTATTGATAACCGGAACGACTTATTGTCGCTGCTCAATATTCCAGATGACAAACGGCATCATATCACTAATAACACGTTGATTTCACTTGCCTATAAAAAATGGCAAACTGACTGTCCTGCCAAATTGATTGGAGACTGGGCGTTTGCAATCTGGGACGCACAAAAACAACGGCTGGTTCTGGCACGCGATCAATTTGGTGTATCAACGTTATACTATTTTCAAAACCACAACACATTTTGTTTCTCGTCATGTCTGACAGGATTACTGGCAATCAAAGACCTGGACTTTCAACTAAACCCCACGGGTCTTGCCAACCGTTACCCGCGTATGCATCGGGATAACATGACGTGCTACAAAAATATCTTTACCTTAACGCCTGGAAATACCTTAACAGTAACAACCAAGCAAACAAAACGACAACAATATTGGACATTCAATACAGAGCAACCCATACATTATTGCTCTGAACAAGAATACCTGGATGCATTTGTTGACATTTACTCTCAAGCCATCCAATGCCGGTTAGCCGAAAACGAACCAACTGGCATCATGCTAAGTAGCGGGTTAGACTCCAGCTCTGTTGCAACAATTGCTGCACAACAACTGTCCAAAAACAATCAAAAGTTACACGCCTTCAGCGCTATCCCCTTTTACAACACAACTGATACAGACACAAAGCATAAGTACGGCAACGAAGCCCCGCTGATTAAAGACATCATCAATTTTTGTGGCAACATTGAGCCAAATTACATCAATTCGACCGCTATCACCCCGCTAGATGGGATTAAACAGTTCCTTGATACAATGGGCCAGCCCATGCTTGGAGCAACCAACATGTATTGGCTGACCACAATGTTCAGGTCAGCCAGTCAACAAAAAGTTGGTACATTACTAACTGGAAATATGGGAAACTTTACTGTTTCCTGGTCTGGAGATCGCGATCAATACCTTTTGTCACTTCTTAAAACAGGCCAATGGCGGACATATTTACACGAAATCTGTGCATGGCGCAGCTTACACCATGCATCACTTAATCAGACTTTTGCAAGCCAAGTGAGACGCCCTTTTCTCCCTAACTCTTTTAAAAATTACATCAAGCGCAATCGATCCAGACATCGGTTTGACATTTTTACTCAAAATTTCATAGAAAAATACGTAATCCCTCGACAACAAGCAACAAAACATAACTCTTTCTTGCAGTCTCCGCTTCGCGAACTCTACACTTCGTATCGAAGCGGTCTTAATACCGGCGGCAATGAGTTAGGGGCGCCTTATGGACTTCAGATTTTAGCGCCAACAATGGATATCAGACTTGTTGAGTTCTGCTTGAATATCCCTCTATCACTCTACACAAAAAATGGATGGGAAAGATTATTAATACGGAATTCAATGCGCGATAAGTTACCTGATCATGTCATCTGGAACCAGAAACGAGGCAGTCAAACAGCTGATATAGCACAACGTATTATTACCAACCAGACACAAATATCAGCAACCTTATCTGAAATGAAGCAGTTCGAAGTTGTAAAGGAATATCTCGATATTGGTTATCTATCAACGCTTTTACAACAAATCACACAAACAAACCCAATCTCTTTAAAGCAGTTCCAACAAAGCATCTTTTTATTAAACGCCGTGATGATTGGTTTATTCCTGCAAAAATTTGAATAATGTCCCGATTATACTTCATCCTGGGAATGCATCGCAGCGGCACAAGCTGCCTCACTGGATGTTTACAACGAAGTGGCTTAAATCTCGGCAAGGTTAATCATTCAGGCCGCTATAATGCTAAAGGCAATCATGAACAGCCTACAATCAACCGTTTACACGATGAAATTCTGGCATTAAATAATAGCAGTTGGCACCAGCCAGCAGACAATATTCAAATACACTCATTCTATTCTCAAAAAATACAAACATATCTAGAGAAAATACCTCTAAATAAACCATTTGGCATTAAAGATCCTAGACTTACGCTACTTGTAAAACATTGGATCTCCCTCACAACAATTCCTTACGAGCTGGTTGCGTCTTTCAGACACCCTTTGGCTGTCGCTGACTCTTTGCATCACCGTAACAAATTTGATAAAGAAATAGGCATTGACCTTTGGTTAAAATATAATTCAAAACTTATCAGTCTATACCAGGAACAACCATTCCCTATTATTGAGTACAATCTTTACAACAAGCAAGTTTATTTACAATCAATATTGTCAATAATTGAACATCTGGGACTATCCGCAAAAAAACAAAAAGTCTCACGTTTCATTGAAGAATCATTGGAACATCAAAATTACACAGACACTGATATTCCGGAACGCTGCCTGAGCACATACAACGATCTGCGTAGAATTCATTTTAAATAATAATCGACCGATTCATGACCAGCACAACACCCGTATTTATCGGTGGAACCAACGGTTCTGGGACGCGATTATACGCAAAACTACTGGAACTAAATGGAATATACCAGGGCAGTGAAAAAAATTATGCCTATGAGCCAACTCACATTTTAAAATATACAAAGCACTATATTCCCTGGTTAATGCGCACAGCGAAAGAACCTGTTTATTCAATCAATAACCTCCCTGAACAATTGCAAAGTGAGATGAAACAATGGATAACAGAATGCGCAGAGTTGATTCAGCATCAGAAACCATCGACTTATCAACACTGGGGCTGGAAACATCCAAGAAATATCTTTTTACTTCCGTTTTTCCTTGATCTCTTCCCCAACTTCTTTTTTATCCATATTATCAGGGACGGAAGGGACATGGCATTTGCAAACAACACTGTAGACGCTACTACCTGCTACCAATACTTACAAAGCAACAAAAAAAAATTTAAGCTTAATCTGAGAAGTGTATTTAAAAATAATCAGCTAACCCCATCACAGCTAATAAAATTTTGGGAAATCGTCAATTGCTCTATTGCAGAATGGTATACAACCAACATGCCCTCATCAAATTACATTGTCAGCAAATATGAGGATTTATGCGACAACCCTGAGTCAGAAATCAAAAAAATACTAAACTTGATTCATGTCAACATCAAAGAACCAAACCTTCATCATCTTAACAACTCAATTTTGTTATCAAAATCAACGGGACGCTGGAAAAACTCATCTAAAGAAGAACAACAAGATATAT